>CAYUZA010000172.1:0-1872 GCA_964449535.1 uncultured Saprospiraceae bacterium | reverse complement strand
GTGCTTTAGGTTGTGTAAAAACGATGGCAAAATACACTGATTTCGGCCACTTAACCAAACCTATTTACAATAAATCCCTGGACACTAACTCAATATCCCTTCCTACCTTCATATTTTAACAAAAACTCAAAGCACATACTCAATAAAAAAGTGCCTATAAAATATAGGCACTTCAAAGGTATACTCTCTTTTATAATGGTCATCCAAGACCATGCAATTACTCCCCTTACATAAGCGTAAATCGAATCCCTGCTGAAAAAGGTTTGATATCATGTACATCACTGACCACAAACATACTGGACAAATCATACCTCGCAAAAAGACTAAACCAGTCATACCCAATATTGGCCATAACACCATAATTTATCAATTCAGTACCATATCGACTGCGACGACGTTCATCTACGCGCTCATTCTGATCCGACTTAAAACGAAGTTCCTGGGTGGTTCTCCAACGTATCCCTGAATAAGCTACTAAATCCAAGTGAAAACGCTCGTGTCTACCCGGAGCTATCCGAATACCCATCTGTCCCGTCAAATGATGGCTGTTCAATCTCGCGCTGATTAATGCCGCTCCAGGCAATGGCCTAAATTCTGGCTGCCCATTCTCCATAATCAGGCGGTTATTATCCCCAATCTCTATGGTGGTGCTCACCTGAGATATACCGTAATTTAAATAAATTGGACTTCTGGCTCCTCCAATACGTGTATTACCTACCAAACCTATATCAAAATACCCTCCTCTCCAAAACTCATTGTCCGGATATTGCAACCCACGACCAAAACCAAATGTTAATCCCCAAGTGGTACGGCGCGGTGCCTTAGGCTTGCCCTTCACTTTCACCTTCACCTTGCTCTCTCCCGTTTTTTCATCTTTCTCGATACTGACTACAGGGGGCGCTGGAGGGGCATCTGGTGCTGTTGGATCTGTTTTTCGTATAATGATTACTTCATTTTCTGTTTTTACAGTAATTGGACCCTCCTCATTTTGCACAATTTCCCCCGCAGACTGCTCAAGATCCTTTGCTAAAAGTTCATTTTGCCTATTTATTTCCGACTCCATCTGCTCTTGAGAAAGCTCTCCCTTCCGATATTTATCCGTAATCACTTTTACATCAGCCTGATATTTTTCAACCCGTTCAATTACCTTAGAGGCTTCTTTGCTTGACCGCTCACGTGATGCCAAAGGTTCCACTTGGCGTGTCGTATCTACTTGGGCCACAACCCGATTGGTAGATAGCAAATAAAATCCCATTAAGATTAGTCCTAAAAATTTAGTTTGTATTTTCATGATAATTCGATTTTAAAAAGTCTAATATTGAATCTCTATTTCCGTAATTCCTGCCAATTCCGTTACCGGTATACCCGCATTTTCAGCCCAATCTGTCAACTTGTTTTTTGCTGAACGGAAAAAACGTCCCCGCCATCCGGAAGGCGTTTCTACCGCTATAGGTTCAGATCGAAATTGCGCTACCACCTCGGGCTGCCATTTCAATTCCAAAGGCTTGTCAGCACTGGATTGGATTGAATGTCGAGGCAGTGACAATGCTTCCACTCGAGCATATTGTGGCCTATTTTCCATTTGCTCTTCCACTTTACCCTCTGCCTCAGGTTCATTGGCCACATAGCGGGATTCCGTTTTTTGCCATTGTTGTGGATGCCGCGATTTGCTCCTTGCTTTTTGAGATGCTTTCCTTTTTACCTCAGGTAAATTTTCCTTGTTTGGAGTCAGTGGAGTTACTTGCATAGTATCCGCAGTAGATGATTCTCCCAGATAAAATGACATATTCTTCTCATCCTTATTATCCATTTGAAGTAATGAATCAGAAACAGTATTAGTAAACACCATCTCTCCATTGTCAACAACAGTCA
>CAYUZA010000171.1:0-5848 GCA_964449535.1 uncultured Saprospiraceae bacterium | reverse complement strand
TTATTAAACTTCCTTCAGGTGAGTCTCGCCGAGTCTTATTGACTTGTAAGGCTGTAATTGGTAGTACTTCAAATCCTGACCATGGTTTGGAAGTTTTTGGTAAAGCAGGTAGAAAACGTTGGGTTGGTAAAAGGCCACGCGTTAGAGGGGTAGCGATGAATCCAGTAGATCACCCAATGGGTGGTGGTGAAGGTCGTGCTTCAGGTGGTCACCCTCGCTCGCGCACAGGTATTATGGCTAAGGGGCAGAAAACAAGAAACAATAAAAAGCATTCAACGAGCTTGATTATATCACGTAGAAAAGCTAAAAATTAATATTCACGATGGCTAGATCGATAAAAAAAGGTCCGTACGTTTTCTATAAGTTATTAGAAAAAGTGCACAAGTCCAAGGAGTCTACTAGGAAATCTGTTATAAAAACCTGGTCTAGGGCTTCCATGATTATTCCAGATATGGTTGGTGAGACAATTGCTGTGCATAATGGCAAGACTTTTATTCCTGTATTTGTTACAGAAAACATGGTGGGTCATAAACTAGGTGAATTTGCACCAACCCGTATTTTCAAAGGTCATGCGGGTAACAAGAAAAAATAATTAATTTTCAAGAGCCATTTGGTTCAAAAATAAGTCACATGGAAGCTATTGCTAAATTAAGAAATTGTCCGATGTCTGCGCGTAAAATGCGCCTGGTGGTCGATTTGATTAGAGGCAAAAAAGTCACTGATGCCCTCAATATTCTAAAGTTTACAAACAAAGAGGCAGCAGTATGGCTTGAGAAATTGTTGCTATCTGCCATTGCGAATTGGGAATACAAAAACGATGGTGTTGCCAGCGCAGATGATTATGATCTTATTGTTAAGACTATTTTTGTAGGAGAGGGTCCACAGCTAAAAAGATTTAGACCTGCACCTCAAGGGCGAGCTCATAGGATTCGCAAACACCAAAACCACGTGACATTGATGGTAACGAATAGAATTCCTTTGGAGTCTGAGGTTGAATCCTCTGTTTCTGAATAATTGAGTAAATTAATAAATGTAAATATTCCATTTCATGGGCCAAAAGACAAATCCGATAAGCAATAGATTAGGGATCATCAGAGGATGGGACTCTAATTGGTTTGGGGGTAAAGATATGCATTTGAAGGTTGTAGAGGATGAACAGATTCGCAATTATCTTCGTGCTAGAATCACCAAAGGAGGTATTGCTAAGATGGTAATTGAGCGGACCTTAAAGCTTATCACTGTAACCATTTACACTTCTAGACCAGGTATAATTATTGGTAAAGGTGGACAAGAGGTAGATAAGGTAAGAGAGGAAATTAAGAAGTTGACTGGAAAGGATGTTCAGATCAATATAGTTGAAATCAGAAAGCCTGAATTAGATGCTTATATTGTTGGAGAGTCCATTGCAAAGCAAATAGAATCCAGAATAAACTATAGACGTGCTATTAAGATGGCCATCCAATCTACAATCCGTACGGGTGCTGAGGGTATCAAAGTGAGGATATCTGGTCGTTTGAATGGTGCTGATATGGCCAGGTCTGAAGAATATAAAGAAGGTAGAACTCCATTACATACTTTCAGAGCTGACATTGACTATGCATTAGTTGAAGCTCAGACTGTTTATGGAAAAATTGGTATAAAGGTGTGGATTTGCAATGGCGAGGTTTTGCACAAGCGTGATTTATCTCCTAATGTTGGTGTAGATAAGAGGCAGGTAAAGTCCAAGGAATCAAATACTCCACAAGGTGGTGGACAAAATCGCGGACGCAAAAAGAAATAATAAAGAGGTAAAGGATAATTAACATAAATTCGTACCTTTGCGACACTTTTCTAAAATGGTATTGTTTAGAGGATGTTGAAAAGGAAAAATGATAAATGATTTAAGACATGTTACAGCCTAGAAGGACTAAATACAGAAAGCAACAAAAGGGTAGAATCAAGGGTATTACAGAAAAAGGTAGTACCATTTCTTTCGGTTCTTTTGCTCTCAAATCAGTGGATGCGGGGCGTATAACGAATCGACAGATTGAGGCAGCTCGTATTGCAATGACGCGTTTCATGAAAAGGGAAGGTAAGGTTTGGATAAGGATATTCCCTGATAAGCCTATCACTTCTAAACCACTTGAAGTGCGTATGGGTAAAGGTAAAGGTGCTTTAGATCACTGGGTTGCAGTTATTCATCCAGGTAGAATCATGTTTGAAATTGATGGTGTACCACAAGATGTAGCAGTAGAAGCGCTTCGATTGGCCGCACAAAAATTACCGGTTCAAACCAGGACCATAACCAGAGCAGACTACTCTGCTTAATTGTAAAATTGTCAAAGAAAACACGCTATGGCTATAGAAAAATTAAGTGATTTTAGCAGTTATGCTGACATTGAGCTTCAAGGAGAGTTGGATAAGTTAGCCACTACTTACCAGCAGCTCAAGTTCGAGCATGCTATAAAGGGTCTTCAAGATCCTCGTGATATACGCACGGTGAGAAGGAATATCGCTCGTGTAAATACAGAATTACGGAAGCGTGAAATAGCTGCTGGTATAAATATATCTTCAGTGTCAAAGAAGCAACAAAGAAGAAGACAGAATTAATTTAGTCATACGATATTATTACACACAATGGAAGTGGTTCGCAACAGAAAACAGAAAATTGGAGTCGTTAAGAGTAACAAGATGGATAAGACCATCGCTGTTGAGGTTAACAGGAGACTTAAGCACCCAATTTATGGCAAGTTTGTTAGTAGGTCAAAGACTTTTTTGGCGCATGACGAGAATAATACTTGCGGTATAGGCGATAAGGTTCGCATAGTCGAAACCCGTCGTTTGAGCAAGAACAAAAGCTGGCGTCTGGTAGAGGTCATCGAAAAAGCAAAATAATTTATAATAAGCAACAACGCGTAAGCAATGATACAGCAGGAATCTAGATTAAAAGTAGCTGATAATAGCGGTGCAAAAGAAGTTCTTTGTATCCGAGTATTAGGTGGAACCAAAAGACGGTATGCATCTCTTGGAGATAAAATAGTAGTAAGTGTTAAAGATGCTTCTCCCGGGGGAGTGAAGAAAGGATCTGTTTCTAAAGCGGTTATAGTTCGGACTAAAAAAGAGGTAAGAAGACCTGATGGTTCATATATTCG
Source organism: uncultured Saprospiraceae bacterium (assembly GCA_964449535.1). Taxonomy (GTDB): domain Bacteria; phylum Bacteroidota; class Bacteroidia; order Chitinophagales; family Saprospiraceae; genus SLDF01. Next base: position 2,717 of record CAYUZA010000171.1, on the reverse strand, counting down.
TTTCGATGATAACGCGGTAGTGTTGCTGAACAATCAGGATGAGCCTAGGGGTTCGCGTATATTTGGTCCAGTAGCTCGTGAATTAAGAGATCGCGATTATATGCGTATCGTTTCTTTGGCCCCTGAAGTACTATAAACTTTGAGTCTAATTAATTGGAATAAGTAGAAAATATTGATACATGAAAAAGGATAAAGGCAGGTCTGATAAAAGGTTCGCCCCCAAACTTAAGATAAAAAAGGGCGATCAGGTAATTGTCATTTCTGGTTCTAATAAAGATAAAACTGGGGAGGTGCTTGAAGTACTAACTGGAGTCAGTCGTATTGTTGTCGATGGGGTGAACGTAGTTAAAAAGCATCAAAAGCCAACCAATGACAGTCAGGGAGGTATAGTTGAGATTCCAGCTCCTATCCATATAAGTAATGTTATGCTACTTGATCCAAAGTCAGGAAAAGGTACGCGGGTAGGACGTAGAGTGGAAGATGGTAAAATGGTAAGATATTCGAAAAAATCAGGTGAAATAGTCAAGTAATGAGTTACATACCAAGATTAAAGGCAAAATATCGCGAAGAGGTAGTTAAGAAACTCATGGATGAGTTTCAATACGGTTCCCCAATGGAGGTTCCTCGTTTGCTCAAAATAAGTATCAACCAAGGTATAGGTGATGCTGTTGCCGATAAGAAGTTGATAGAAAGTGCTATCAATGAGCTTTCCATGATCGCAGGTCAACGTGCTGTCCCAACAAAAGCTCGTAAATCCATATCTAATTTCAAACTTCGTGAAGGCATGACAATTGGTGTTCGCGTTACATTGCGAAATGATAGAATGTATGAGTTTTTAGATCGTTTGATTTCTCTTGCTTTGCCAAGAGTGCGCGACTTTAAAGGGATAAACGATAAAAGTTTTGATGGTCGTGGTAACTATACTATGGGGATTACGGAGCATATCATTTTTCCTGAGATAGACATCGATAAGGTCAATAGAATCCATGGAATGGATATAAGTTTTGTGACTTCAGCCAAGACAGACAAAGAGGCTTTGGGTCTTTTAGCTGCTATGGGCCTTCCTTTCAAAAATCAACAAAGAAATTAATACAACGATAAAATGGCTAGGAAATCATTAATTGCGAGAGAGCGTAAAAGACAACGTCTAGTTAACAAATACGCTGAAGTTCGTCAGAAATTAAAAGAGGAAGGTAATTATGACGAATTGGATAAACTACCACGTAATTCTAATCCAATTCGTTTGCACAATCGTTGTCTATTAACAGGTAGACCTAAAGGTTATATGCGAGATTTCGGTATTTGTAGAGTAGTATTTCGCAAAATGGCCAATGAAGGTAAAATCCCGGGTGTTAGAAAGGCAAGCTGGTAATCGTTAAATAATAATTGAAGAAAAAGTTATGGCAGTTACAGATCCAATAGCGGATTATTTGACAAGGTTAAGAAACGCACAGCTTGCTCGCCACGCTGTTGTAGAGATTCCTGGTTCAAAATTAAAAGAAAGAATCACTGAGATACTATACGCTCAGGGTTTTATCCACAAGTACAAAATAGAACAAGCAGAAGGTTTTACTCATTCGGTTATCAAAATCGCGATAAAGTACGACTCTTCAACTAAAAAACCTGTTATCCGTAAGATGGTTAGAGTAAGTCGTCCAGGGTTACGAAAGTACGTGAAAGCTACTGAAGTACCACGAATCATCAATGGTTTGGGAACGGCTATCGTCTCTACCTCTAAAGGTGTTCTCACCGGAAAACAGGCAAGAGATCTAGGTGTAGGTGGTGAAGTTCTTTGTTATATTTATTAATAGCTAAAGCAATAAGGAAATGTCAAGAATCGGAAAAGCTCCTATTCAAATTCCTGGTGGTGTGAATATTGAAGTGAGCAAGGGCAACTTGGTTCAGGTCAAAGGTCCTAAGGGTACTCTAAAGCAACAAATAGATCCGGATTTAATCTTGGACATTGAAGATGGTGTTTTGACCTTAAGCCGTCCTACTGAGCAAAAAAGACACCGTGCCATGCACGGCCTTTATCGTTCTCTTTTGAGCAACATGGTAACTGGTGTTTCTACCGGTTTTGTAAGAGAGCTTGAGTTGGTGGGTGTTGGTTATCGTTGCACTAATACGGGTAATCTACTGGAACTTTCACTAGGTTACTCTCACCCAATTATGTTTTATATCCCTGACGAGTTGAAGCTAACTACAATTAATGAAAAAGGTCAGCTTCCTACTATCAGATTAGAGGGTTTTGATAATCAGTTAATCGGTCACGTGGCTGCAAAAATTCGAGGATTGCGCAAACCTGAGCCATACAAAGGTAAAGGGGTTAGGTATAAAGGGGAGATAATCCGCAGAAAGGCTGGTAAAACTTCAGGTAAGAAATAATTAAAATATACTTTTTTAGAATGAAAAAGTCTGATTTCACAAATAGGAAAAGAATTCACAATAGAATTCGTAAAAAAATTAAAGGCACTTTAGAACGTCCTCGTTTGAGTGTTTTTAGAAGCAATAAGGCCATATATTGTCAAATTATTGATGATGTGAATGGAGTTACGTTAGCTCATGCTTCGTCTAGAGAGGAAGGTGCGCTAGCGTCAGGTTCTAAAACAGATCAGGCTAAAGCTGTGGGTAAATTGATCGCAGAGAGAGGTTTGGCCAAGTCACTTTCGAGAGTTGTTTTTGATAGAGGCGGTTTTTTATATCATGGTCGTGTTAAG
>CAYUZA010000170.1:0-5927 GCA_964449535.1 uncultured Saprospiraceae bacterium | reverse complement strand
GAGTTTGTCTTGAGAATCGGTAAAAAAGGAAAGGTTTTCTGTATTGAGATGCCGTGAAAAAAAATCAGTGGCATTTGCAGAGAAAGCAAAAACCAACCCAAAGGCGAATAGCAGTAACTTCCTGAAAAGACCCAGAGGCTTGAGCATCTCTTTTGAAAATATCATGCAAAGCTACACGTTGATTGATTACCATTGTTTAATTTACACAAATTATATTTTTAGAACGATGTGTTGATCATCATTTACCTTAACTGCCAGAGGCATTTCTTGTATATTCTTTGTAAATGGAAAGAAAACCTGCGCCACCTGCCACTGGTTTTATTATCTATGCTAGTAGGTAAGCGCCCATTAAGACTGCCTTGAGTGGCGCAGGTTGGATGGGCCCAATATATTTGTATCGCGCCATTTTCAGCAGCAAAGTTATGGAACCAGTCTACCGGTAAATGACATTTTTGTTTTTGTATCAAGTTAATTAGGCCCAATGCTGCCTCGCGGTCTATAAAATATGCACCTGTCATTCTGCCTTGTTTTGCTGGATACAGATATTGGCCACTTTTTCGTTGACTACCTTTTACATAACGGAGATTTGAATCTTCTAGACTTATTAGTACATTTTTGAGTTCGTCACGGTTTAATTCATCCACAATAGTTTGCAAAATGGTTTCTACGTTTGTTTCCAGATAAATATCATCCTCTAAAATCAGCGCATAAGGTTCTTTTGATGACAAAAGTTTATAATAAGCCAGTATATGTTTATATGCACATGAAGTTGCCGGAGAAATAGAATTCATTTTTTGAGAAAAATATTTTTGTAGTATATCATCATCTAAGTCTTTCATATCACCCTCGATAACCCACTCTACATTGCAAGTAAATTTGGCCAATTGCTGCTGCATATGCTTTTCGCGGACATATGCATCGCTGACATGTATAATAAAGGTTTTCATATGCTTGCTGTGTGAAATTTATGGATCAAGTTTAACGGTCTGATTTGTTTTTTGGCGGTATATAGCTCATGGCTCGCTCGGCCATTGCTGTAATGGTTAAACTTGGATTTACTCCTGGATTGGCGGAAACTGCCGACCCATCGCAAACGTACAGATTAACATAATTGAATATGCGATGCAGTGGGTCAATTACACCTTGCTCAACATTGCCCCCAATACACGCTCCACCAAGAATATGGGCAGTGGTAGGTATACCAAGTATGGATTCCTGATTCATGACCATAGCTTTTCCATTGATTAATTTTTCGGTTTCACGAGCTACATGCTGGGCCTTTGGATTAAATGCACTTGGAGCTTCACCTTGTTCGACAGTTGAGTGTGTGCCCCAATATGAATAGCGTTTTAAGCGCAATGTCGACTCAATGCTCTCCATGTATAATAGTATGAGCGTTCGCTTGCTCCAGTCGTCCACTAAAAAGACCCGCAAATTGCGAACGGGTTGACGGATGAGGTCCCAGGCAATAGCCCATAAACGTTTCCACCAAATGCTTCCTCTAACCATAGGTGCCATAAATAAGCGCCAAAATCCTGAACCAGGCGGATATCTAACGGGCTCTACAAAGCGGTTTGCATCTAATTTTATAATGGAGCTTATGGCAATACCGTCTGAAAACTGTGCATTTTTGTCCAATGATGTAACCCCTATAAGACTCTCAGAATTTGTTCTCACCCCATGTCCAAGTCGTTGCGATAATTTTGGGAGACTAGATTTTTGCAATTTTAAAAGAAGGGGTATAGTACCTAATACACCTCCTGCAAATACGACTCCTTGGCTGGTATAGGTAATTCTTTTGCGTTGCCAGGGCTTTGACGAACGACATACTATTTTATACCCTTCCGATCCATCTTTGTTTGCTGGAATTACATCCAAAACTTCGGTTTCTGAAAAGATTGTGGCCCCGAGTTGTTGAGCCAAATAGAGATAATTTTTATCCAAAGTGTTTTTTGCATTATGTGCACATCCAAGCATGCATCCTCCACACTGAATACAGCCTGTTCTATCAGGCCCTTTGCCTTCAAAATAAGGATCTGATACGGTCTTACCTGCCTCTCCGAAATGAACAGCTACATCAGGTTGTGTATATTGATCTGGAACTCCCATCTTTTGGGCAATAATTTTCATAACCTCATCTGCTTTGCTGGTGTAAGGGTGTTTTTCAGCACCCAGCATTTTTTTGGCTAATGCATAAAAAGGCTTAAGCTCGTTTTCCCAGTCACATAACCCTTTCCAGCTGCCTGATTCAAAAAATGTTTTACCTGGAACTGGCAGGGTATTCGCATAAACGATAGATCCTCCTCCTACAGCCACGCCACTCAGGGCTGTGACATGCCTAAAAAATCTAAGCTGCATCATACCTCTAAGGCCAATACTCGGAGCCCAAAGCCATCTTTTCAAATCCCAATTGGTTGCTGGAAAATCCTTTTTTTCTTTAAACCATTTCCCTTTTTCAATAATTGCAACCCTGTAGCCCTTTTCGGCCAAACGAAGAGCCGATACTGAGCCCCCAAATCCGGAACCAATAATTATATAGTCAAAATCTTTTTGTTCACCGGACATGGCATAGATTTTTATCAAGCAAGCTGAAATCCGGCGTTGCTTTGTTTGTACTTATCAATTTCCTTGTCCATGATACGAAACCACAATGGAGGAATCAATGCTATCAGCATCATGCCAGGATATCCGGTAGGCATTTGCGGGCTCTCATCAAAATGTCGGAGTACCTGATATTTGCGATTGGCCATATAATGATGATCAGAATGCCTGGATAACTCTAATAATAAAAGTCTTCCTAAGGGATGGTTTGAGTTCCAGGAATGAATAGGAAGGGTGCGAGCGTAGCGATTTCCCTCTTTTTGGCGCCTTAGGCCATAGTGTTCTATATAATTGACCGTTTCTAAAAGGAGCCATCCAATAAAAGCTGATCCTAAAAAATAAAACAGGGTACTCAAAGGGAATACGATGCCAATAAATATAATAAGTGCAAATTGAAAACATTGAAAACGTACCATTTCGTTTTGCCAACTTATGATGGGCAAATTTGATCTCGTTAGTCTTTCCCTTTCCAAATGCCAGGCAGAAATCCAGCTGTCTCTAATAGAGCGGAGGTAAAAAGCATACACGGATTCCCCCAGTCTGCTCGAAGCTGGATCCTCATCTGTAGCAACCCGGCGATGATGGCCGCGGTTGTGTTCAATAAAAAAGTGCATGTAAAGGGTGGTCCACAAAAGAATTTTACTCAAAAATTGCTCCGCTTTGGTGTTTCGATGTCCAAGTTCGTGGGCTGCATTAATACCTAAAATGCCACAAGACATCCCGAAGGCCGTCATCATACCCATTCTCACATAGGTTGGCAGGTCCGGCTGGCTTATTTGAAACAGGAAATAACCCAATAAGAAAAGTTGAAAGGGTACCAGTCCAAACAATAATGCATCGTAAATAGGATCTTTTACGGCTAATTCTTCTTCAATGGCACTAAGATTGGTTTTTGACCCGCGCGTAAATAATTCTAAAAAAGGAATGATGCCAAAAACAAAGGCAAGCGCAAAAAATGTCCAATTATTGTTGACGCTTAATGAAAAAAGTACCACTATAGGCGATACGTAAACTGCCAAGTATTTTAAAGACCTCCAAGATATGGGATAAAAATGGTACATATCATTCTCATTTGTTTATGAAAATACATTGATAGAGTTCTAATTACCCGTTCAACGTGTGAAAATATGTAAAAACGCTTATGCGTTCATTGTATCTGGTGGTATTTCAAATGCAAGATGTTATAAATTTTGCTATTTCCTCTTCCACAAAGCAAGTTTCCAGCCGATCAGCGCCATTGGAATATAGGCTAGGCCAAGGTCTGCTACCAAAAACCATGTTGGGGCTGGAATGAGCTTGGCCATAATAATACCACCGGACATAAATATCAATCCAACGGTTGTCGCAAGCCACCAGGTTTTATCCCAGCTAATCCGCGTGCAGACGTAAGCGCCGAGCAGTGTGCCGGCAGCATGGGCCAACCATGGAAATAGATAAAACTCCCATCCAAGTTGGGGAAATCCTGCTTTCATGCCTTCTGCCGTGCTTAAATCAATTCCTGGTGGAGTAGGGATAATAATGTTTCCAATTTCAATTAACAGGTAGTTCAAGAGGGATCCAGAAGCAAACCCGCCAATGATAGCCGAAGCGTTTCTAAAAATGAGCTTAAACATTTGTAAATGTAGCATTTAGTTTGAAACGAAGGTAAGGTGAAAATGGAAATCCAGAGCAGCATATAAGCGGTAAAATGCTGTTGTTTTTGTGAAATTTTATTTTTTAAGGAGCGCCCTCATTTTTTTTGCAATAAATCTAGTGGCATAAGCTGGATTTAGTCTAGAAAGTAGATCCATAAATCGAGCATCTGAACCTACCAGGATTCGGTATTGATCTTTTTCTATGCCATCCAATATTAGGTTTGCCGCTTTTTCTGCAGGCAATGCTTTAAATGATTTATTATCAGATCCTGTATTGGGCACTTCAACTCCCGAATTAACCGTAATATTCGTTGCAACAGCTCCCGGAAAGATTACGCTAACCCGAACTGGACTATCCAGCAACTCGGCATATAGGGCTTCTGTGAATAGTTTTACAGCTGCTTTTGATGCACCGTAAACAGCTTGACCTGGCACAGGTAAGAATCCGCCCATACTCGATACATTGGCAATATGTGCTTCCGGACGCTGGATTAAAAAAGGCAACAAGGTCTTTGTGAGGTATAGTGTACCATAAAAATTAACTTGCATCACTTTTTCTATGGCTTCATAACTAAGGTCATTGATCGGTAAAAATGGTTGTATGATTCCAGCATTGTTGATTAGTCCATCAATTGTGCCATGTTTTTGGAATATTTTCTCTGGAAGACTCTGTACTTCCTTCAGATTGGTTATATCCAATGTGTGAATGGAAATTTTTTCAATATTTGTGCCTGCTATTTTGGCGGTTTCTCGCAAGGTTTCCTCATTTCTATCTACTATAGCTACGCGTGCACCACGATCTAATAATGCCATAGTCAATGCTCGACCAATACCGCTGCCACCACCAGTGACGACGATAACTTTGTTTTGTAGTATCATAATTTATAAATGCGTTACTATTATAAAAATAACGTTTTTTATGTAAAATAAATCCTTGAAGGTTAAGTGAACTTGTTTTTAAGTGGCTTAAAGTTCGACATGCTTACTGTATTTTTATGTGATCGAAATCATTGACTTACATGATATTAGTCATTGTTGAATTGTATTTTTAGAATGATATTTGCGGAATAATAATAATTAAAACATGTTCATTATGAAAAACAGTAATGATTTTATAGACGCGAGTAAGCAAAAGCTGGAGCAATTGAAAACGGTTTTTGACGAAATGGAAGTGCAGTTGGCTTTGGGTAAAGCAGAGGCACGAGAAATGTTTGAGCGTGAAAAGAAAAACTTGAATACTTTTATTCAGGAGCAAAAGTCGCGTTTCAAGAAAGAAAATGAATCCGCTGAATCTCACTGGGAGCAATTGCGCGATCGGTTTGAAGCCCTGGAAACTCAGCTTACAAAGGCAACTCCTGAGTCCAAAGATGGTTATGACGATCTCAAGCGCGAAACGCTACACAGTATTTATGAACTGGAAAATGCTATGAGGGAAGCATACGGTGAGCTTGGGTCCAGTATGCGCATGCAATTGGACTCTTTCAAGGTCAGACTGGACAGCTATCGTATTCAGCTGGCATTGAGTGCATTTGATAGCCAGGAAGAAGCAGACAAGCGTCTTCAAGCCCTGCGCGAGGCAGTTACAGAGATTCGCACCAAAATGGACAAAGAGGCTGAGGATGCCAATAAATTAGATGATTTTGCAGACGAAATGTCGGCGTCTTTAGATCATATGAAGAAAGCCTTTTCTGA
>CAYUZA010000169.1:0-5977 GCA_964449535.1 uncultured Saprospiraceae bacterium | reverse complement strand
CTGAATTTGGGCCTAAGGGGTATGCTCACGAACAATCAATTTGCTGATCGCGGAGCGATAGGAAGTGCAGTCAATTTTGACCCTACTCAACCCATTTTGGACCCGAATAGTGCCTACAGTGGTTACTTTGTTTGGACCAATACGGATGGTACGCCAAAACCATTGGCTCCTGCTAATCCTGTATCCCTACTTAACCTAAGAGATGACAATTCTGTAGTTAAGAGATATGTTTTTAATGGATCAGCAGATTATAGAATGCCTTTTTTTCCAGCACTTAGAGCCAATTTGAATCTAGGCTATGATTATTCACTAGGCGAAGGCGGAGTTACTGTCGCTGGAGAGAATAAAGTAGCTTTTTCTTATGACCCTATTAATGGTGGCGGTGTAAATAATACTTACAGTGCAGAAGCCATAAACTCGCTATTGGAGTTTTATTTAAATTATCAAGAAACCTTTGGCTCTCATGCCTTAGATGTAATGGGAGGGTATTCTTGGCAGCGATTTTATAATAACAATAGCGATTTTAGATCAAACGCAGCCGGTACACCTACAGAGACCTTTCGCAGAGAGAACATTGCCAGTGAGTTATATTTGTTGTCTTTGTTTACACGCGTAAATTACACTTTCAAAAATAACTTTTTAGTTACCCTCTCGCTTAGAGGAGATGCCACATCACGCTTCGCTCCCGAAAATCGCTGGGGTTTATTTCCGGCTGCCGCCATGGCTTATAAATTTATTGATAATAAAAATGCCACCTTTAATAACTTAAAGGTCCGTTTGGGCTATGGAGTAACAGGTCAGCAGGAGGTAGGGAATCGCTATGTATATCAAGCTACCTACCAACAAAGTCAACCAAATGCACAATACCAATTTGGTGAAGAGTTCATCAACACATTTAGACCCAATGGATATGACCGTAACATAAAATGGGAAGAAACAAGCACGTACAATGTAGGGGTGGATTTATCGATTGTGCGCAATCGCCTTAGTACAACGGTAGACGTGTTTAGAAGAAATACGGTTGATTTACTTAATTTCATTCCGGTTCCTGCCGGAACCAATCTGACCAACTTTATCAATACTAATATTGGTAACATGTTTAGCGAAGGAATTGAATTAAGCCTTCAGACCACCCCAGTCTTGCGCAAAAAACTTCAATGGGATCTTAATGCCAATGTTGCGTACAATCGCTTCCAAATAACAAAACTGACCGCTACCGAGGATCCGGAATACAAAGGGGTACTCACTGGAGGCATTGCCGGAGGGGTAGGTAGCACGATTCAAATTCATTCTGTGGACTACTCTCCAAGTTCTTTTTACGTATTTGAACAAAAATACGACGAAAACGGGAAGATGATTCCAGGAGCTTATGTCGATAGAAACGGTGATGGCAAAGTGGACGAGAATGACAAATACCGATACAAAAAACCATTCGCTGATTATGTCCTGGGGTTGACCAGCAATTTCCGATATGGCAATTTTGATTTTTCATTTGCAGGTCGTGGAAATATTGGCAACTTCGTTTATAACAACGTAGCAACAGATTTAGGCTTTTTTGCCCGTATGAGGCACCCCACCAACTATTTGGTAAATGTTCACCGTTCAGCTGTCGACAATAACATACCCGCACAAGTAATTGGTGAGCAAAATATCATCTTCAGCAATCACTTTATAACAGATGCTTCATTTTTCAGAATGGATCACATCACTATCGGATATAATTTCAATAAAGTATTGGGTGACTTTATGCGGGTTTATGCTACCGTTCAAAATGCATTTGTGTTAACCCGGTATACAGGAATCGATCCAGAAATATTTAACGGGATTGATAATAATTTTTATCCAAGGCCCAGAACATTCTTAGTGGGTCTTAATGTTTCATTTTAATCATTTTGAAATCTCAATGTCATGAAAAAAATATTCATTTTCAGCTTGTTTGTAGCCATTTTGCTTGGCAGCAATGGATGCTTTAAAGACTTGGATACTGTGCCGTTGGATCCTTTGGAAATTACCTCCGGTGTTGTTTATAACGACCCAGCCAACTATCGCAAGGTTCTGGCTAAATTATATGCAGGAATGGCCGTAAGCGGACAAGAGGGACCGGCTGGTCAGCCAGATATTTCTGGTATAGATGAGGGTTTCGGGCAGTACCTTAGAGGTTACTGGTACCATCAAGTACTTACTACCGATGAGGCAGTCATTGGATGGGCAGATCAGACTATTTTTGATTTTCACAATCAAACATGGACCCCACAGGATGGTTTTACCTATGCATTTTACAGCAGAATTTTTTATCAGATCTCTCTATGTAATGAATTTATACGCGAAACCACGGATGCACGCCTAGATTCACGTAATGTAACTGGCGCTTTGCGCAATGAAATATTAGGCTATCGGGCAGAGGCGCGTTTTTTACGAGCATTAAGCTACTGGCATGCATTAGACTTATTCCGGAATGTGCCCTTTGTTACTGAAAATGATCCAGTTGGCTCATTCTTTCCGGAACAAACCAATGCCCAAGCCTTATTCACTTATTTGGAAAGTGAGCTGAAAGCTATCGAACCGCTCATTGCTCCGGCTCGAGGCAACGAATATGGCCGCGCAGATCGTGGAGCAGTTTGGGCATTGTTGGCCAAATTGTATCTTAATGCTGAAGTGTATATTGGTCAAAAGAAATATGAAGACTGTCTTCGTGAATGCGAAAAACTAATCAACAATGGTTACGCTCTTGAGCCTACCTATCAACATTTATTTCTAACTGACAATCACAGGTCAAAAGAAATTATATTCCCTATCGCTTTTGATGGTATTCGCACGCGCACATGGGGTGGTATGACTTTTATTATAAATGCTTCTATTGGTGGTTCTATGAGAGCCGCAGACTTAGGCATGGCCGGTGGCTGGGGAGGTACGCGTACTACCCGGCAGTTAGTTGAAAAATTCCCGGAAGATCTTTCAGGAATTGTGAGACCTTACAACCCTGGGGCAAGTGCTTCTTATCCTAAAGTTTATATACCAGGCAGCTTTTCCGGTTTTAATGGTACAGATACCCGCAATTCCTTATCTTCCAAAGCCAGAAATAATATTTATGAAGGTTACCGCTATTTTCCAGAGGATAATATGGAGTTTGTTGTGTTAAGAAATCCAAGTTCTACCTTAAGCGGCAAATTAGGATCTAATAATCAAGACGGAACACTTCAAACTAATGGGGCCAACATAAAAGTTGGTCCAAAAGGACTTTATTATATTAAGGTAAGTCTGGTGCCTGGTAATTTAAGCTACGAACTGGAACGCCAGGAGTGGTCTGTTACAGGAACAGCTACGGGTGGCGAGGAAATTCCGCTGGTATGGACCGAAAACAGCGACTTCGGCGTAATTCAGGCTGAATTGGAATTGCAACCTGGTACCTTCCAATTTGTAGGCAAAGGAAACAACACTCTAACGCTTGGCGATAATGGTCAAGATGGTTTGTTGGAACTTAATGGGGATCCAATTTCCATCGATGGAGGAGGATATAGGATTCAACTTAATTTAAGACAACACGACTACACTTATCAACTTGGATTGACTAGCTTTGATCGTAGGGGAATATTTTATTCCCAAGGACAAACCTTAGACATTGATAATCTGTCATTGTTTACGAATGGATATGGAGTCCAAAAATTCAAGAATATTTCTTCTACAGGTGCGCCTGGATCAAATGCTACATGGCCCGATACTGACTTCCCTATGTTCCGTCTAGCGGATATTTATCTGATGGCAGCGGAGTGCATCTTGCGCGGTGCTGGTGGTGGCAATAAAGGAAGAGCCGTCGAATATGTCAATGAAGTACGCCGCCGTGCATTTAGCAGTGCAGCTGGAAACATCAAAGAAGGAGACTTGAATCTTGACTTTCTACTAGACGAGCGAGCGCGTGAATTGTACTGGGAAGGTCACAGAAGAACCGACCTAATTCGATTTGGCAAGTTCAGCACCAGTGATTATTTATGGCAATGGAAAGGTGGTGTGAAAGAAGGAAAATCAGTACCAACATTCAGAAATATTTTTCCTCTGCCCGCTGCCGACATGTCGGCCAACCCCCGTCTAAAACAAAATGATGGCTACTAATTAGCCCATCCATGCTGTTTTAAAAAAGGCTGTCTCGATTGGGCAGCCTTTTTTTGTGTTTCCATTTTGATTAACTAAGACTGCTTTATATCTAAGCAGAAAACGCTGCATATCTATATCCAGAAAATATTTACATTTGTGTAATATACATGCAAAAAAAAGCCCATGATACACCATCTAACTTCAAAGCCAGGTATAAGTGCCAGTTACATGGCAGCCTTAAGAGATGTAAGCGTACAACAGGATCGTATGCGTTTCCGAAAGAATCTGGAGCGCCTAGGCAATATTTTTGCTTATGAAATAAGCAAAACCTTAGATCATATGGAGAAGCAGGTAGAGACTCCACTTGGCATGGCAACCTGCAGTATTCCTGCTGAGCATATCGTTTTATGTCCCATTTTACGGGCTGCCCTTCCCTTGCATCAAGGCATGTTGGATTTTATGGATGATGCAGATAGCGCTTTCATATCAGCTTATCGAAAGCACCACCGGGACGGCACTTTCGAGATAAGTGTAGACTATGTCACCTGCCCGGATCTTACAAATAAAATACTTATACTTATAGACCCAATGCTGGCAACTGGATCATCAATCCAAGCAAGCCTCCAGGCTTTGCGTGAATACGGCACGCCAAAAAAAATACATGTAGTATCTGTTATTGCCTCCTCTTATGGTATAGATTACATCAGACGATTCTACCCCAATGTAGAGTTATGGGTAGGTGCCATTGATGAGGAACTGACTGCAAAGTCATATATCGTGCCTGGGCTGGGTGATGCAGGAGATTTAGCTTTTGGCACAAAACTACAGGAGTAATACATGAATAGCACACTAAATCCGGTAACCCTTTTTCTTTCTGTTGGAATATATTTTGTTATTTTGATAGCCATAGGCTTCATCACTGGGAAAAACATTACCTCAAAGAAATTTTTTCTGGCAGGTAAAAAATCGCCTTGGGCATTGATTGCCCTTGGAATGGTAGGCAGTTCTATATCCGGGGTCACCTTTATTTCTATTCCAGGAGTTGTTGGAACTGAAGGGAAGAACATGGCTTTTTCTTATATGCAATTGGTATTTGGCTATTTTGCCGGTTATTTGGCTATAATTTTTGTACTGCTACCCATTTATTACAAGCACAATCTGACCTCTATATACGGCTATCTGCAGGACCGTTTTGGTATGGAGGCACAAAAAGCAGGAGCAGTCTTTTTTATCATTTCAAGGCTTATTCAATCTGCGTTTAGGTTATTTCTGGTAGCTATGGTCATAGACACATTTGTCACAGGCCCTATGGATATTCCTTTTTGGATTACTGTGTTGGGGACCATTGCACTCATTTACTTATATACATTTAAAGGGGGTATCAATACTATTATTTGGACAGATCCATTGCAAACTATCTTAATGATTGGAACCGTTATTTTTTCGATGTTCGTTTTATCAGATGCAATGGAAGTGAGCGTGACCGGATTGGTAGGACAGGTTTTTCAAAGTGATTATTCCAGGGTATTTTTCTTTGAGGGCGGCTGGTCCGACCCTAATAATTTTTTTAAACAGTTTTTGGCAGGCGCATTAATAACGATCGTCATGACCGGGCTCGACCAAGATATGATGCAAAAAAACCTAAGCTGCAAAACCTTGCCAGAAGCGCAAAAAAATATGCTGAGCTACAGTTTAGTAATTGTAATCGTGAATTTAATATTTTTGGTTTTCGGGGCCATGTTATATTTGTATATAGCACAATTTGGCATAGAAGCACCAGCAAAATCAGATCAGCTTTTTCCCATGTTGGCCTTCCAGTATTTGCCAGCATTTGCTGGCATAGCATTTATTCTAGGGCTTACAGCAGCTGCTTATTCGAGTGCTGATT
>CAYUZA010000168.1:0-6070 GCA_964449535.1 uncultured Saprospiraceae bacterium | reverse complement strand
CCCTAAAACCATCTTTTGCACATAATTCAAAGGCAACAGGTTTGGAGTCCACAGAGTGCATTGACCCATCATACACACGCACTTTCATGCTATCGATATTATAACCAGCCAGTACACCATTATTCATCATAGAGGTGAAACCATCCGTTATAGGTTTGATATAATTCTTGTCGATAGATCCCCCTACTATATCCCAAACGAACTGAAGCTTTTTCTTTCCTGCTTTGAAATCTTCACTGTTAAGAAATTCTTCATCAGCTGGCCCCAATTCGAATTCCATGTCTGCAAACAAACCAGAACCCCCGGACTGCTTCTTCAATTTCTCACGATGCTTAACTGATTTGGTAAGGGACTCTTTGTAGTTAACTTGAGGAGCACCCTGGTTAACCTCAACTTTGAACTCCCTGCGCAAGCGATCAACGATAATTTCTAGATGAAGCTCACCCATTCCGCTAATGACCGTTTGTCCTGTATTCTCATCATACATAACCCTAAAGGTCGGATCCTCTTCAGCTAACTTAGCAAGAGCCATTCCCAATTTCTCAAGGTCTTTCTGTGTCTTAGGTTCGATAGCCAAACCTATCACAGGCTCAGGGAATATCATACTTTCAAGCACAATTGGATGCTTCTCATCACAAAGTGTATCCCCAGTCTTAATATCTTTAAAACCTACCGCTGCAGCAATATCACCCGCTTGAACCATGTCAATAGGATTCTGCTTGTTAGCGTGCATTTGGTACAGCCTTGAAATACGCTCCTTGTTTCCAGACCTTGTATTTAAGACATAAGAACCAGCGTTTAGTGTTCCTGAATAAGCTCTAAAGAATGCCAAACGGCCTACATAAGGGTCTGTAGCAATCTTGAAAGCTAATGCAGCGAAAGGCTCATTTACATCAGGCTTACGGAAAATCTCAGCATCGGTATCCGGATTTGTTCCTTTAACAGCTTCTACATCTACAGGTGAAGGCAAAAATGCACAAACAGCATCTAACATAGCCTGTACTCCCTTGTTCTTGAAAGAAGAACCACACATCATAGGAACAATCTTCATGCTCACCACCGCTTTGCGGATTGCAGCAATCATCTCCTCTTCTGAGATACTGTCCGGATTGTCAAAAAACTTCTCCATCAGAGAATCGTCAAACTCTGCAATAGATTCCAACAATTTCTCGCGTTCTTCATTTACCTGATCCACAAGATCTGCTGGAATAGCTATAGTTTCGAAGGTCATCCCTTTGTCAGCCTCATTCCAGACAATAGCCTTGTTTGTGATAAGATCCACAACACCTTTAAAACCATCCTCAGCACCTATTGGCACTTGTAAAGCTATAGCATTAGAACCCAGCATTTCACGAACCTGCTTCACAACATTGAAGAAATCCGCACCCTGACGATCCATTTTATTTACAAAACCAATTCGCGGCACCTTGTAACCATCCGCCAAACGCCAGTTAGTCTCTGACTGAGGCTCTACACCGTCTACAGCACTAAATAAGAAAACCAAACCGTCAAGTACACGCAGGGAGCGATTAACTTCCACCGTGAAATCAACGTGGCCTGGAGTATCAATGATATTTACAGTAAATGGAGTATCTTTCCATGTCCAGGATGTTTTGGTAGCAGCTGAAGTAATTGTAATCCCTCTCTCCTGCTCCTGCTCCATCCAGTCCATTGTAGCAGCACCCTCGTGTACTTCACCAATTTTGTGGGAAATACCTGTATAATAGAGAATCCTTTCTGTTGTGGTGGTCTTACCCGCATCAATGTGGGCTGCTATACCAATATTCCTTGTTAATTTTAAATCTGCCATGACGTGTTTAAAAATGTATACCTTATATATTGTTTATACTCTAAAATGCGCGAATGCTTTGTTAGCCTCTGCCATACGGTGCGTATCTTCCTTTCTTTTAACAGCCGCCCCTTCACCTTTACTAGCTGCTATGATCTCAGCACTCAACTTCTCAGCCATACCTTTACCGCTGCGCTGTCTGGCGAAGCGTATCATCCACTTCATACCAACTGATATCTTGCGATTTGATGGCAATTCTACAGGGATCTGAAAAGTAGCACCTCCTATCCTTTTGGAGCGCACTTCAACCTGGGGCATAACATTATTTAATGCCTTTCTCCAAATCTCAAGCTCATTCTCTCCCGTCTTATCTTTAACTTTGTCCATTGCGTCGTAAAAAAGGGCATATGAAAGGGATTTCTTGCCTTCCAACATCATCTGATTTACAAACTTTGACACCATAACATCACTGTATCTAGGATCTGGTGCCACAGGGCGCGGTTTCGGTTTTCTCTTTCTCATTTTATACTCTTATACTTTACGTAAGTAATTTTTTAAGACTTAGGTCTCTTAGTACCATATTGTGAACGACTCTTTCTTCGATTGTTAACACCTGCCGTGTCTAACGCTCCTCGAACAATAGTATAACGCACACCCGGCAAGTCCTTAACCCTGCCACCCGCTACTAATACTATAGAGTGCTCTTGCAAGTTGTGTCCCTCACCTGGAATGTAGGCAATCACCTCAATACCGTTAGTAAGACGAACCTTCGCTACTTTACGAAGAGCCGAATTAGGCTTCTTCGGCGTAGTGGTATACACCCTTGTACAAACTCCCCTTTTCTGCGGACAAGAATTTAAGGCCCTAGACTTGCTCGTCTCTACAACCTTTTCCCTTCCATTTCTAACCAATTGGCTTATTGTAGGCATACTAAATGCGTATTTTTCAAATAGTTAAATCATTAAAAAACACCCTCTTCTCGAAAGCGAATGCAAAGATATAACTAATCAGCCGCATCACAAATGTGTAAGCAAAAAAAAATCAACTTTTTTTTGCACCCTGCTATAAAATGCCACTCCTCCGCTTCTTTGACCCACTTTATAGCCCCCATTTCATAACTTTTGAGGATTTTTACGCTAGTATCATAATAGACTTCCAAGAGAAAACGGTAAATGCCGCACGATATCTATTCAACTTCTTGATGTATTGACAAGAAAATTTAATTAATTATGAATTTCTTTACCCACACTAGGTCTACTTTATGGTATAAAACAAAAAACAAAGCATTCAACATAACATTTACATATTATATCTATTGAATATTATGCAAAACATTAACCATTGGCAAATAAGAAAAGGGAGGGCAGACGATTTTGACCAGGTAATTGAACTGATCAATGAACTTGCCAGATTTGAAAATGCTTCCGACGAAGTCATAAATTCTGCCAAATCTCTGAAAGATGATTGGGAAAAAGGATGGTTCGATTTTTTTATTGCAGAGGATACAAATGCAGAGGTAGTTGGCATGGCACTCTTCCACAAGGCATACTCCACTTGGAAAGGTAAAATGTTATATCTTGACGATATTGTGGTTAAAGAACCATTTCGCGGAAGAGGTATAGGTAGTGCCCTGATGTACGCCCTTCACGAAGAAGCAGTCAATTGTGGTGCTAGCGTAATAAAATGGCAGGTACTGGATTGGAATAAAAACGCTCTAAAGTTATACCAAAAGTTAGGTGCGACGGTAGAAACAAATTGGTGGAATTGCAAATGGGCTACGGTCATCACACCATAAGATGATCATCAAGCTTACAGTTTGGACTCAAATCCTATTTGAAGCATAAAGCGAGCAAATGACGATTCCCCCTGACGATTTAATCCTGTTTTAGCTTCATACCTAAGTTCAGGTCTGCTGTCAAGTCGGGTCTGGTAATATATATATGGTAGGGCCAGATATACCCTAAAGTCTTTTGCTTGTAGCATTAGGCTATTTTCCCAGGACACTGCATAACCTGGACGTCGAAAGCCCTCACTAGCTCCAAAAATATCATTGACCGGTACACCATCAACTCGAATTCCGGAATGCAATGACAAGGGTGATCTTGGAGCCCGAATACTGATCCCCCCCCTAGCCATATACTGATCGGTAGCTGAATTTTCACCTTCCTCCGACCATATAGCACTCACAAAAGGTCGATAATTGTATACACCATTCAAATCCTTGGGCGTACTAAGGTAAAATGTCTCGCCATAGATTCCCAGAAACGACCAAAGTTTCCAGGTGCCTTTCAAAGAAAGCAATACACCCCATGTACCGTCACCTGGTTGTATTGCCTGATCTACTGGCCTGACGACATCCGCTCTTTGGGGGCCTGCATTATACCATATATCTGTTGCTTGATATTGGCCCGAAGGGACCTTGAGTGCCGCTCCAACCTCTAATCTTGAAGCAGTGTATTTGTTTGGATTCAATAACTGGAATCCTCCACCCAGTAAAATGTCTCCAAGACCAATACCTTCTGTAACTCGGCGTTCAAAAGCTACTCTGTAATCATTAACCAAACTATGCTCCCAAATGGATGATTTTTGTTGGTAGGATAGAGGAATACTTGCAAAAAAACGAAACCTGTTATTCAACCTATACTGTAACGAAAATGAAAGTTGGTGGCTATTGAAAATATCTTGTGTATTTTCCCGCTCTATATTAACCAATTGAATATTTCCTGTGTATGGAACCGACGCATCATACCAGCGGTAATGACCAGATATTTGGAACCCCTTTGACAAGCTATCCGCTGCTTCAAAACCAAATACCGGGAGATCAATTTGTATTTGTCTAAGGCCTAAACCAGCTTGACCAACCAATTGCGAAAATGTACACATCCCAGCAAAAAAAATTAGTAATATCCGCTTCATAACCTCTAGTTTCAATGTAATTAATAATGCAAGGGTTCTATAAAAGTATGTTTTAAAATTGCCGATTGATCACCAATGTTGCAAAATCATTCATTAATGCCGTATCAGAAGATAGATCTAAAGTGTTTAACGCATGGATCGCCTTGCCGTAATATAACTCTTGTCTCTCCTTGCAGCGGTTAGACACGTCATATTTATGGTATAGCATCATAGTGTTTTCAATCTTGACCGATTCGTCACTGATGGGGATACACGCAAGCAATGCCTGCTTATCTTTTTCTGTAGCTTGTTCCATGTAAGATGCCCACAAGAAGGTCTTTTTATTGCGCAAAATATCTCCTCCTCTTTTTTTGCCCACCTTATCATTATCTCCAAATGTGTCTAGCCAATCATCCTGAATCTGAAAAGCCATACCCAAGTTTACCGCAAAATCATACAAAGCCTGAGAAGCGTGAATGTCTGCACCTGCTAGCAAGCCACCAATCTTCATGGAAACACCCAGTAAAACAGCTGTCTTTAACCGAATCATGGTTTCGTATTCTTGAATAGAGACCCAGACCTTGCGCTCAAATTCCATATCTAGTTGCTGCCCTTCACAAATCTCTCTGCCGCCCTGGCTAAATACCTCCAAAATAAGAGGAAGTGCAGGATGTTGACCAGACCCACACAACAATTGATAACTCAATATCAACATCAAATCGCCTCCTAATATTGCCGTGTTTGTATTATATGCTACATGCATCGTAGGTTTACCTCTACGGAGTGTGGCCTCATCCATGATATCGTCATGAGCCAATGTGAAATTATGAAACACCTCTATTGCGAGTGCCTGATCCATTACCTTTTCCCAATCTGGATTAAAAACCTTGTATGCCAACAATAAAGATAAAGGCCTTATACGCTTACCCCCTATTTGCATAAGGTAGTTCACAGGTGCATAAATCGACTCAGGTTCGCCTACAAAGGTACGTTTGATTAAATGTGCCTCGAAGGCATCTTGCATACTTTTTAGGATATCCATAAAGTGTTAAACTGGAATAGACTCCAAAGTAAAACCCAATTGAGGATATAAAAAAATTCCAGATGCAATTCCACTCAAAAAATTGATATTTTACGCCCCGGTTAAGTCAAAAATAGGGCTGTCTGGATAATATATATCCCTTAATATCTGAAATTGCCCGTCGCGTAAAATCTGATAATACCAATCGACCACTAATGGAGGCTCTATCGGTCAGTAGTTCATCCCAGTGTTGAGTGCCCTCCCAAAAAACCTTCTTCAGTTCAGCCAGGGCTTCTGGATTATAACCACTTATCCTCTTTAAAAGGGTATTCAAGGCAACATCCATTGAATGTGCATCTTCATAA
>CAYUZA010000167.1:0-6074 GCA_964449535.1 uncultured Saprospiraceae bacterium | reverse complement strand
GTATACGATGAAGAAAATAATTATGTTTTAGCATCTCCTTCGATTTCGGATGAGAAGTTTTTTAATATGCCGCATGATATTGGGGTGTTTGAATCGATTTGCTGTTTGCCTAAGAATTTATTTAATGATAGAAGATATTTCATTTCGGTCTACTTGATTAGAAGTGCAACAGAGGTTATTGAGAAACTGGACGATGTGATCCAAATCGATTTCACCGATAATGAGCTTAGTAGGGGAGGTTTTTTTGGAACATGGAGTGGTGTGTTGAGGCCATTACTTCATTGGAAGACAAGGAGGCTGACATGAGCAGATTAAAGCAAAGATATCTTATAATAAAAAATAAATTATATATTAAAATTGGAATAAAATATGATTTAGTAGTAGTAGACGACTTGTTTCCGCATCCCGTTAGTGCATTTCGAAATGCAGAAATTATAAATTATTTACTTGCTTTTCCAAGGTCTAAAGTGATTTGTACAGGTAGTTCATACCGAATAATTGGAAGTAATAATGAATTGGATGACGATATTTCTAGAATTGAATTAGAATATCCTTCGATCAAAGGTAGAGTTGTTCGAGAGTGTAGAATAAACTTCATAAGGGCTAAGCACTTATATTGCATATTCTATAATAATTTAAAAAGATATATATATCCACTATCAGAACGATTTAATATTCCGTTCACCTTTACTTTGTATCCTGGAGGGGGATTTGATTTAGAAAATTCAAGTAAAAAAAGCTTTTTAGTTAATATTATTAACAAAAGCAGATGCAAAGGTGTTATAGTGAATCAAAAGGTTACTCGAGATTACCTGATAAATGCAGGTATAGCAGATATTGGAAAGATAAAGTATATTCCGGGCTCTCCTGTCTTGGATCACTCACTAACACAAAGAACATCTCGAAGTTACTTTAAAAATGATGTAATCAATGTGGGTTTTATCGCGGGGAAGTACTCTGATTCTGGATTAGATAAGGGGTTCGATATATTTGTAGGAATTGTTCAGAGGTTTAGTAAGGATAAGAGGATCAAGTTTCACCTAGCCGGCGGATTTACATCAGATGATATCCCTGAGTACAAAGAAGTGATAAATATTTATGGATACTTGAGTAATGAAGATTTGGAGATTCTGTTTAAGGAAATAGATATTGTCATATCACCCAATCGGCCGTTTATATTATGCGAAGGATGCTTCGATGGCTTTCCATTGACAACAGTAGCACAAGCAGGATTAAATGGAGTATGCATAATTTGTTCTGATCAATTGAATGAGAATGAACTTTTTGTTAATGAAAAGGAAATATTAATAACAAAGCCAATGCTTGATAATTATATAAGCAATATTAGCAAATTGTTAGAAAGAAAAGATCTTATAGTATCGATTGGGGAAATTGGCCAGAAAAAATTTATTGAATTATATTCAAGGAGACAACAGATTGATCAAAGAGTTGAATTTATGGAAAATAGGATAAATAAATAATATGATTCCTGTGACCAAACCGTTCCTACCCCCCAAAGAAGAAGTCTACCAATTGTTGGACGGTGTGTGGCAACGGAATTGGCTCACCAATAATGGGCCATTGGTTAATGAATTGGAGCTGAGGCTTAAGGAGTATCTTGAAGTACCACATTTGCTTTATCTCAACAATGGTACCATTGCCCTTCAGATTGCCATCAAGGCCTTGGGACTCGCCGGAGAGGTTATTACTACCCCTTTCAGCTATGTGGCTACTACTAGTAGTGTGGTATGGGAAGGCTGTACACCGGTGTTTGTAGATATTGACCCACTGACGTTAAATTTGGATCCCAATAAGATAGAAGAAGCCATTACACCCCTTACCTCAGCCATATTGGCTACACATGTATATGGCATCCCCTGTGATGTGGAGTCTATTGAAGATATTGCAAAGCGGCACAACCTGAAAGTAATTTATGATGCAGCCCATGCTTTTGGGACTATATACAAAGGGAAAAGCTTGTTTCAATATGGTGATGTAGCAACTACAAGCTTCCACGCCACTAAGCTTTACCACACGGTGGAAGGAGGTGCGGTTTTTACAAAAGACCCTGCTCTGCTGAAACGTATGGCTTATATGCGGAACTTTGGACACGATGGTCCGGAGTGTTTTAATGGTGTAGGCATCAATGGGAAAAACAGTGAGTTCCATGCGGCCATGGGGTTAGTAAACCTACGATATGTGGATAGCATACTGCAGCGCAGAAGGCTGCAACACAAATGGTACGATCATGCTCTTCACAACTTGGAACACCAGAAAGTGCAATGGAAAGGCGATACCGCCCAATGGAATCATGCCTACTATGCTATACTACTACCGAATGAAGAGAAGCTGCTCCGAATGGCACAGGAATTGGAGAAGAACTGGATCTATCCGCGCAGGTATTTCTACCCATTACTTTCTACTTTGGATTACATAAAGCAAGCAAAAGAATTGCCTTGGGCGGTAAATGCAGCTTCCCGTGTGTTGTGTCTTCCATTGTATCACGAGCTGGAGCAAGAGGATGTCGATTTCATCGTAAGAATATTATTAAGGGTTCATAATAACTAGCGATGTTATTATTAGGGGCTGGAAGACATGCCAAAGAAGTAATAGAGGCATTACATTTTCAGGGGTATAAGCTAGAAGAATTGGTTTGTTTTGCGGAGTTTACTGAGGCTACAAGTGTAAATGGGATAATAATTACAACAGACGAACTAGAGATTTCAAGACACAGGGATATATATATAGCCACTGGAGGCTCTGTGTTGAGAAAAAAGTTCTTTAATATAACTATCAAAAAAGGACTATTGCCGAATAACCTGATTGCTACTTCTGCAAAGGTTTCAAGAAATGTCAAGCTAGGTTATGGTCTTAATATTATGGACTTTGTTTATGTAGGTCCAGTGGCATCAATTGGCAATGGGGTATTATTGAACACTGGAAGTTCAATTCATCATGATGTGCATGTGGGTGAATTTACTGAGATTGCACCAGGAGTTCGTTTGCTAGGGGGATGCAAAATAGGCAAAAGTGTTTTTATTGGGGCCAATGCTACTATATTGCCTGATGTCAATGTAGCAGATAACTGTATAATTGGAGCTGGCGCTGTTGTAACTCGTGATCTAGAACCTAATCAGAAAGTTGCAGGTGTACCTGCTCGTCCAATTTGAAGCAATTTCCGACCGTATCTGTTGCTATAATAACACACAATCATGGAGCTTATATAGATGAAGCTATTCAATCAATTCTGCATCAAGATATTTTAGCAGATATTGAAGTTGTAATTGGAGATGATGCCTCCACGGATGATACGCTTAATAAATTAAAGGCTTGGGCGAATCGTTATCCCGATAATATTCGCTTAATAATGCGAGATAAGAATGTAGGGATGATGGAGAATTTTCTCGGTGTAATTGAGGCATGCCGAGGAAAATATATAGCATTTCTAGAAGGTGATGACTACTGGATTGATTCAACAAAATTGTCCGCGCAAGTTCAGTTGATGGAAATAAATCCAGATTGGTCCATGGTTTTTGGATCAATTGAAATATTTGATCATGCAACGAAGAAAGTGCTAGGGAAACAGACTAGTGGACATGACGTCACAGTATACTGTTTAGCTGATTTGGTAGTAAGAAATCCTTGTAATTTAATGACTGCATTTTTTAAGAAGCCTCAATGGATTTCACGACCACCAGTGTTTACAGACGCACCTTTTGGTGATTGGCCTTTGTTCGTTTTCCTCGCAGAATCTGGGAAGGTAGTATATCAACCACTTGTTTGGGCCAGATACAGGGTACATGATAGAGGTGTTTGGCAAAATGGGACAGCCGGACGAATTGAAAGCCGTGAGGTGCAAATGTTGCAGAAATTCTATGGTATCTATAACGCCTACAGGCGTCACATTGGAAAAGCTTTAAGAGGGAAGCAGTGGAAGATTTGCATTCGAGCATTGAAGGTAGGAGATTTTAGAGCTGCATTTTTCGGATTAAAACAAGCTTACTTTCAACTTAATATAATTGATAAAATTTATTGGATTCCAGTATTGTTTAAGTTCTACTGGCTTGTAATTACCGACAAGCGCTTTTATTTTGTTCTAATTAATAGGATTAAACTTATATGACGATCCTGCTAATTGTAGCAGATTTAGGTTTGGGAGGCGCTCAACAAGTCGTGATCAATTTAGCGAATGGGTTTGCTTCAGAAGGTTACAAGGTGGGCGTTTGGGATGTCTTTCCTGAGTTTAGAATGGAAGGTGTTACCAGTAAAATATCTGATCAGGTTGCTTTGATTGGGGAGCAGCCAATCAAAAAACCTGCAGGCTTGATTTACAGAATGTTGAACAGTATTCTATGTAGAACAGGGCTACAGAGGAACTATTGGAAACATCTTCAGCAACAAAGGCATGAGAAAGCTATAAAAGATTGGGTTAAGAAAGAACAGCCTTACGTGGTGAATAGCCACGTTTGGTGGGCTGATAAATGGGTGTATGACAATCGTAATTGGCTGCCTTCAAATTGGTGGATTACGATGCATGGTTCCTATACTGCTATGATGAGGTATGATCTGGAAGATGCGTTTTTAAAGGAAAGTTCTCTAATATTGAAAACTTGTAGTGGCTTCATGTATCTATCCGAATGTGAACTTGATGCGATAAAGTCGATACAAGGATGGGTTTCCAAACCCATATACAAAATACCAAATGGCTTGCCCGAACCCAGTTTTCAGGATCTTTCTAGGGAAGAGTTCGGTCTAAAAGAGACTGACTTTGTCTTGTTGTGTGCATCTAGAGCAATAAGAGAGAAGGGTTGGAAGGAGTTGGTAGAGGCAGTGATTTTATTAAACAATGATTATCCTAATATTCGGTTACTATTTGCTGGTGATGGTTCATACAGAAAGGAATTGGAAGAGACGATACAAATGCCAGAAATCCAATTCCTTGGGTTTAGGTCTGATGTTTCAAGCTTAATCCGGATCGCAGATTGTGTATTGTTGCCAAGTTATACAGAGGCACTGCCAACGATATTATTGGAGAGCATTCAATTAGGGGTGCCGGTTATAGCTACGCAAGTTGGTGAGGTATCATCTATTGTAAACCTTGAAGGTGATAGACCCGCTGGCATTCTGATTAATCTGACTGCCGAGGGGAAACCGGACTTACTACAACTAGTTCAAGCAATCGAGGAAATGCTGGATTCCAATAATAGAAACCGATACATAGAGAACATCAAGAGAACTACCTTTCCTTTTTTATTAGAAAATCAGATTTCCAACTACTTGAAAGTTTTTAATTCTTTCTCAGGACAATGACGATATCTATCCCTGTGCAAGTAGTTTCGAATGCTAAGGTTCGCTCCTTTGGTATTGTTTACAATGGAATATCCCGACATCCGGTCAGTTATTTCGGCAATAATTCAGTCAATCGTTGGGCACGAACAATTGTGAAGGAAATAGCTTTACTCCCTATGGAAGTCATTGCTGAAGGTGTGTGGGCCATTGACCCTTGGAGTAACGGATATTTTCATTGGTTTATTGATGTACTACAATGGTATTATTCGATATTTGATACTTCAATAGAAATTCCTTTAATCCTGCCGCATGCCTATAAACATCTGCCATTTATTACCTCCTCCTTAGACTAACTGAAAATACCAGTCTGTTATTAAACTAAAAATGAGTGGGCCAATGTCAACAAACGAAATATTCCTGATTTCGTTGTTCCAAGGTGGTGGTGCAATAAAGAACTGGCACATTTAATACGGGATAAATTGCGACAATCTTTATCATCTAAACATAAAATCTAAATATAGAGAGCACTTGCTGAAAAGCGACACATTGCGAATGAAGAGGAAGTAAGGCACTTGTTGTGTAAATATGATATTATAGTGCACGACTTTTAAAAATTGACTTGGACAGAACATTCATGGCGCTGGTCTCACTAATATGTTGATGATGCCTCCTAACAGTAATGTAATTGAGTTTAGGATGGAGAGTAGTGAAAAGCAGATTTGTTTTTTGATTTAGCAAATGCTCTCGGTCACAGATATCATGTTTTATATAAACAGACTGCCTTT
>CAYUZA010000166.1:0-6147 GCA_964449535.1 uncultured Saprospiraceae bacterium | reverse complement strand
ATAAATATTTTAATACCTCATCAGATACAAATGGAAAAGAAATGATATTCTTCTTTTTGCAATCTGCCTTCAACTCCTCTCCTATTTTGCCGATGACTACAAGAGGCAAATTCCATCGCAGTAGCTCCATTGACTTGATGACATTCTGTAGATTTTTTCGTTTTCCCCATGTACCTACAAATAGAAGGAAGTTCTCAGGAATAATGAGAGATTTCTTATTAAAAGTTGACTTAGTATTCCAATATTCAGTATCGACAGGCGGATTTATTACCCTGATTTTCGTTTCACACTCCGGAAAGTAATACAACAATCTATCTTTGGTATACTGGGAAATGGCTATTATTTTTGATGCTTGTTTTACGGATTTTTTTAATTTCAACGTGTAGATTGATCTATCGATAAAGCGATATTCCTTTGGATAATCCAAAAATAAAACATCATGGATGGTAATAACAGCGGGTATCTTGTTTGAATCATGAAAAAATGGCAATTCATTACTCAGCCCATGAAAAATATTAATATTGTTACTTAGATTTGGCGAAGCAAAGTCAGATTGTCTCCAAATGGTATTAGGAAGCATTCCAGTATTGGTTATTACTGATAATCCAGCAGGAACATCATATTTTTTATTCAACAATGTTGGAACAAAAAGACTAATTTCAGTCTGTGGAAACTGCGAATTAATTGCAGAAATTAATACCCTGCTATAGTTGCCTAAACCCGCTTTGTTATGGAAGAATCTTTTCGCGTCGTAACCAATATGCATGCTTAGGAAAAAAAAAATAATTAGAAAATTGATGTTTGCTAAGCTAAAACAGTATCACCTGTAACCCAGTAATTTATAGCGTCATTTAAATCAACAGGTTGGTAATAACCAGTGCTGAAAGCTTTTTCATGATTAAAATTTTGATCAAGTAATAACATATCATAATGAGCTTTATACAGGGGCATGTTATTATTATTAAAAATATTTAATACACTTGATAAATAATATCTGAACTTATTCAATTTTTTATGAACAATTGGGGGTTTGTGATACGCTTTACGAATAGTGTTAGCAATGGCATGAATAGAAGCATGGCCATCGGCAAGTAAAAATTTATTATCCCAGCATCGAGGATCATTGATTGCTTTAATAATAAAATCTGTTGCGCTTCTTTCATCACTGTATGCTATGATGCTATCTGGAATATATTCTTTATTTGCTAAAGCAGATTGAACCAAATACTTGAGCGTATGACTATCTAAAGGATGAATAAACATTGGGGAATGGGAAATGATAAGGGTTGATATACCTTCAGCTTGGGCACGCCATATTTCCATTTCTCCTATAAACCTACTTTTGCTATAAGTACTTCGATATTTCTTTTTTTGCCACGTATCTGCTTCTTTAACAGGGAATCCTTCTGTATTTCTATCTAAAGCTTCATTAGAACCCAAGTATACTAAGCCTTTAATGTTATTCTCAATACAAATATTGACGATATCTTTTACCAATGAAATATTATGTTCATATAGTCTGTTAAAAGGCTTACTTCGATATTGGATAACATGATGTCCGTATACTAGCAGATCAAACTGACTAATAACATCCCGTAATAGATTTCCATTTTCAAGAATGGGTTCTCCATCGTAAGGTAAATGTGAAATATCATTCAGAGTAACTTCAGCTGTATAATACTGAGTTAGCTTATGCTTAAGCAATTTGAGAAAACTATTGTTAGGACCAATAATTAATATACGTTTGAATTTTAGATCCAATATTTGAAATTTAGAAGTCTCAATTTAGGGTTATTTTCAAGGGTAAAAATAGAGGATTAATTTATTATCTATGAATCAAAATGAATGATTAACCATTATAAAACGGATGAATTACGCTAATGTTGACAGGTGAATATGTAAATTTGCTTTAAAAAATATGGCAGACGCAACATTTAAAGTACCATTACCTGTTAATGAACCTGTATTACAATACCAGGCCGGAAGTCCTGAGAAATTAGCTTTGAAAGCAGCTTTGAGAGAAGCTAAATCAGAAGTGGTAAAAATACCCATGATTATTGGAGACCAGAAAATTTATACAGATAACTGTGTTTCTATCCATCCTCCGCATGAATTGTCACATACACTTGGTTTTTATTGCAAAGGAGATTCCAGTCATGTAACTATGGCCATTGAAGCTGCGCTTGAAGCTAAACCAAAATGGGAAGCCATGCCATGGCAAGAAAGAGCAGCAATATTTTTAAAAGCGGCTGATTTATTGGCTGGTCCTTATAGGGCCAAAATGAATGCGGCTACTATGCTTGGTCAATCAAAGAATGTTTTTCAATCAGAGATAGATGCTGTTTGCGAGTTAGCTGATTTCTTGCGTTTTAATGTCTATTTTATGACAAAAATGTTTGAAGAACAGCCATACTCACCACATGGCACGTGGAATAAACTAGAATTAAGACCTTTAGAAGGTTTTGTTTTTGCTTTAACCCCATTTAATTTTACTTCAATAGCTGGCAATTTGTGCGCAGCACCCGCATTATTTGGTAATGTTGTCGTTTGGAAACCATCTGAAACCCAAATCTATTCTTCAAAGATTATTATGGATATTTTTAAAGAAGCAGGTTTACCAGATGGAGTAATCAATTTAATATTGGTCCCTGGGAAGACAGCTGGAGATGTAATTTTTAAACATCCACATTTTGCAGGTTTACATTTTACCGGTGGTACACAAACTTTCCAAACTTTATGGAAAACCATAGGCGAAAACATTAATATTTATAAAACATATCCTCGAATTGTTGGTGAAACCGGAGGAAAAGATTTCGTCTTGGCTCACACAAGTGCGGATGCAAAAGGAGTAGCAGTTGCACTTTCAAGAGGCGCATTTGAATACCAAGGTCAAAAATGCAGTGCTGCATCCAGAGCTTATATACCAAGTAGTTTATGGAATGATGTAAAAGGTTATTTGTTAGACGATTTAAAAAATATGTCAATAGGTAATCCGGAAGATTTCACTCATTTTATAAATGCTGTCATAGATGAAAAGTCATTTGATTCACTCATGAGATATATTGAAGATGCCCGAAAATCGGATGATTGTAATATTTTATTTGGTGGAAATGGAGACAAGTCTAAAGGTTATTTCATTGAACCAACGGTTATAATGACCACTAATCCTAACTATACTACCATGTGTGAAGAATTATTTGGCCCTGTTTTGACCATTTATGTTTACGATGACAATGATTGGAATCATATACTCAAAACAGTAGATCAAACATCACCCTATGCTTTAACCGGGGCAGTTTTTGCGCAAGAACGCTTTGCCATTCAAGAGGCTACAGTTGCATTAAAACACGCAGCAGGAAATTTCTATATCAATGATAAACCTACAGGTGCTGTGGTTGGTCAACAACCTTTTGGTGGAGCACGTGCAAGTGGCACTAATGATAAAGCCGGTTCTGTATTGAATCTTTGGCGATGGGTATCTGTAAGAACAATAAAAGAAAACTTTTTAACACCTAAAGATTATAGATATCCTTTTCTTATGGAGGAATAGAAATATTTGTAAGTGTGAAACGAGAGCAAAAAGATCAAGTACTTACAAGTAAAGAGCGACTAAAAGACAAAGGGGAGCGTATTTGATACGCTCCCCTTTTTATGTGATTCCGCTGGGATTCGAACCCAGGGCCCATACATTAAAAGTGTATTGCTCTACCAGCTGAGCTACGGAATCTCTTTAAAAGCGGTGCAAAGGTAATAATTGGTCTTATTTATGCAAAAAAACAACACTAATAAATTTAGTTTTTTTGAGTAGAAAAATACCTTATTAAATATAATAAACAGAATATCAACAATTAATCATTGAACATTTATTGCAATTTCATAATGAATTCCACTCGTCTATTTAACATACGTCCCTCTACAGTATTATTATCAGCTATGGGTTTTTCTATACCATAACCTTTTGAAGTGACGCGACTAGCGTTAATCCCTTTACTTATTATGTAGTCTTTACAACGATTAGCTCTATTGTCAGACAACAATTGATTGAATGCTTCTTTGCCAATATTATCTGTATGGCCTTCAATACTTAAGTTGTAATACTCATACTTTTTCATAATCTCTACAACTTGATCCAAAATTAAATACGATTCTTTTTTGAGATCTGATGAATTTAAATCAAATTTGACTGATTGCATCGCATTGACGAGAATTTGTTTTTCTTCTTTTTTGAGCTCAGGGCACCCAAAATTTGAAACAGGGCCTGGGATCAAAATACATTTATCTACGTAATCAGGTACCCCATCCCCATCAGAATCTGGACAACCTTTTAAGTGTTTGGGGCCTTTTTGAGTAGGACAATCATCCAAATAATCTGGTATATCATCACCATCCGTATCCGGACACCCATTAAATTTAATCAGTCCGGCAGATTCAGGACACTTATCATCTTCATCTGAGATTCCATCACCATCAGTGTCATCTACAGGACAACCTCCATTTTCTTTTAACCCTGGAATTTGAGGACAATTATCAAGATGGTCTGGAAGTCCATCACCATCCGTATCGGGACAACCTTTGTGCAGCAAAGTTCCTGAGAAAGTAGGACATTCGTCCATGTGATCAGGAATTCCGTCACCGTCGGTATCAGGACAACCCTTCAACGCGGCTACACCAGGTATGGTTGGACAGTCATCCATATCATCTGAAACACCATCATTATCCAGATCGTTACTTATTTTTTTATCAGCATTAGGTTTCTTTCCTAGTTTATATACAAAACCAACTGCATGCAGAATGCTATTGGTATTTTTTTGAATTCCAAACCTATATGATGTAGAAAGTTGGATTCCAATTTGCGAGGATACAGGTATATTCAAACCTCCTCCAATGGGAGCTTCTGCACGAATTGAACCAGGCTTATCATAAACTCCTCCAATTCCAGCAAAAAAATAAGGAATAACTAAAGTCCCTCGTTTCGTGAAGGAATAATTTAGTGTTGCATCCAACCCCACGTAAGTAAAATTAGTATTAGATTCATATTTTTGTGCTATGCCAATTCTTGCTGGAAAAGAAAAACCCAAACCATTTTTAAATTGATATCTGTAATACAATTCAACACCGGAACCATATCGCTGAAAGTTATCAAATGCGCCATCGTAAGGGGCTTTGTAATCAATCATAGTTGCATTAGCACCTAACATATGATCCTGTGCAAATGAGATAGAGTTGGTAAAGTTGATTGCGAATATGAAACAAACAGCTAAAACTATTTTATAAGATACTTTTTTCATGAATTTGGATGTTTTAGTGAATGAATGCACATTAATTGAGTCATAAAAAACCACATAAAATCCTTTTTAAACTATGCAAACAATTAACAAAGATAATGCATTTTAAATTATCATTATACATAATTGATCCAAGGAATACTTTGATATAAAGTTAGTAAAAGGATTACTCCAATAAATTCTACATCGACTTATATGATTGATTCACTGAAAAATATAATAACTAATATAGTGGATGAATGCGTTTAATAGGTGTAGACTTTTATTCATAACCTTACTATTGCAAATAACATTGTTTACCATTTTTTTAATTTGAATATGAAATCATCAAGTCTTATTTATTGTTTGGTTGCGTCATTTTATTTATTATTTATTGGATGTGATAGTGATATTCGAACTACCCGAAATGGCTTTATGTTTGAATATTTTAAAGGTACAGACATTCAAAAAGCTAGTGTAAATGATATTGCTAAATATAGGTTTTACATCAGTGATAAAAAAACAGATTTTCCAAATGATAGTCTGTTGACTGAAGGATATTTTAAGATGGTAGATTCGGTAACCTTATCTCAGTTTAACAACCCTATTTACGATATATTAGGTTATTTAAACGTAAAAGATAGCGCATACATTTATTATGAGAAAAATAAATTTAAAAAATATCCACCTGAATATGGGCAAGGAACTATGGCTTACATATGGGTTGTTTTAGACGAGGTGTATAGCGAAGGGAAAATGGCTGAAATTCAGAAAACAAGACGATTGAAAATTTTAGATGAGAGGCAAAATTATTATAATCAATTACCATTTGTAGATAGTTTGGTAAAACTCCAATTTTCATCTATTAATAGTGCTAAAATTA
>CAYUZA010000165.1:0-6214 GCA_964449535.1 uncultured Saprospiraceae bacterium | reverse complement strand
AATAACTTCACCCCATGCCAAAACTGAAACTGCAGGTATCCGAACATCAGATAGCCATGTTGCGGCACAAAGTAGAATCGCAGCTGGGCCGTCCCCTGCGCGATATCAGTGATGCCCGCATTTTGTCTGAGGCATTGGCGACCAGTATCGGACAGTCATTATCGGTAAGCACTAAACACCTTGTTACTGCAATGTTTAGGATTAATAGATTAGTTTAATACATTATTTTATTACAATTATTCCTGCAACTCAATAGTCACGTAAGTCCCATTACCACCATTACCGCCATTACCATAAGTCGACGAACAACATCTAGTTCCACCTTGACCACCTGTAGAGATAAAGCTACCATTCAAATTAAAGTGCACACTCGAAAAGATTGCAGATCCACCCCCACCGCCACCGCTTCCACCTTCGCAAGTTGTTGACGAACCATTTACACCTGCATTCCCACTCAAATTGATTGTTCCATTTATGATAATGGTTTTTGCGATCACTATGATGCCATTACCTCCAGAACCGCTTCTTGTAATCGTACTTGAACAACTTGATTGCCCTCCCAAAGTTCCATGAATACTAGTTATTGGCATTTGTAATGCAGTTTGTAAATTATTGAAGGAAGCATTGCTACCATTAGTCCCATTGGGAGTTCCAGATGTTGGTGATCCAGGATTTGTTGTTACAACAAGCTCAAATGGATTTAAAAACTTTGCATGATCACTCTGATTCCATGAATAAAAGCCTGTTCCAGCGGGAAATGCTGTGACTGTACCCCGACCACCTCCTCCACCTGTAGCACATATCGATATGCAAATTGGCGCAGATAGGGATTTTTGCAACTGAAAATCATATGTAT
Organism: uncultured Saprospiraceae bacterium; assembly: GCA_964449535.1. Classification (GTDB taxonomy): domain Bacteria; phylum Bacteroidota; class Bacteroidia; order Chitinophagales; family Saprospiraceae; genus SLDF01. The sequence continues at coordinate 5,358 of CAYUZA010000165.1, read as the reverse complement.
TTGTTTTATTTTTTCACTTTCTTTTCAAAGAAACATGAGGAGCCTGCATCAACTTATTTGCAATAAACTTAGCCGTTCTTTTCTATCGTTAATGTGTTATTCATATTTGCTGCATACTGGATCAATCTTGGATTGGTATGCATTAATTAATACAAGCTCTTTTTAGGTTTTTGGATTTCAAGTTAGCCAATGTATCCTACAAATTTGCTTATCATCAATGCTTAGGCTATTGTTTTGATTTATTTATTAATACCACAATCAGAACATATAATAGATATAAAAGCCCGTTAAATATAACATAAGCAGGGATAGAATAATCAATAAAAGTAAATATCATATTAATAACCAAAGCCACTGCAAAGAAAATTCCAGAGACAACTCTAATGTTAGTTGATGTTCTCGGAAGTTCTAAACTTATTCCAATTGTCATAACCAAGGCTGTCGTAAGAAATACAAAACTACCTATACTTAAAAGCAAATTATTCTCATAAATGTGAAAACTATAAAATCCATAAGCAATAAGTAAACTTGCTGTAATGGCTATAATGGTTTGTGCCAGATTTATCTTCATAATCCTATGGTATTTGTTGAAATGGTGGAGGCGATAATGCGACAAGCCTTAGAACATCCGGTAACTTTTCAGCCAATTCCCATTTTAGCAAACCGGGCTTCCAGATATAGGTTTCCTTAACAACTTTTTTCTCCGAAATCAAACGAGATAGTTCCTGATCCGAAAATGGACCAGCTTGATTACCCTCTATAATTACGTAGTAAAATTGTTGCGGTGTTGATTGCATCGGATTCATAGAACCCGGAACGTGCATGTTAGTCATTGCGCTATTCATGGTGTTAACCATTTGCTGTGCAACTGCCATCCCCATTCCGAATTCTACCAATCGGTTTATTGAAAAAAAACTATCGTCATTCATAATACAAATTATTTATGGATAATCTATCATGCCATAATTATGAATATGTTCCATATCACAACGACTTATTCTTACTTTAAATTTCTCTAGACCTTTCCTAACCCCATATTTTTCTATTGCTAAAATGCAATATTGTGAGCAACTGGGTTCATAGATACAATCAGGTGTAAAACGAGACAAACACTTCTGATAAAACTTAATAACCAAAATCAATAAATATTTCATTTTCTTATGCCATTAGCATAGTACGTGAAGAAATTATATTTCTGACCACTAAATATTCTATAAAACCGCCCAGTTGATTTTCTTACAGCTAATGTTACTGGTATTTTCCCGATAAGTTCTTCTTGTAAATCATTTAACTCTTTAGAATACTGTTTCTCAATATTTTCTTGCTCATTAAAATCTCTTTCATACACGGAATTTAATTTTACGAGATTTTCCTCGGAAATAATATCTGTACCAGAAATTGCTTTTTCGTTCTTTCCAAATAGAAGCTTTAAAATCCACCCTAAAATGGGAATTTGAAAAAGTATTTTTAAAATTATAGATATTAAACCCTTTACTCTGGGGAAATACCACAAATCAAATCTGCTCAGATAAACTGAATAACCATCAACACATAGTGATGAGTCTGCTAAACCAACCTTATCCTTTCCGTGCGAACTAAAAAGTATTCCTTGACTTAACATATCCGTATACGAAGGGACATCAACAACGGAATCAAAAGTTAAACCTTTAGTATAAATATATTTTACATCCTTCTCAAATTGTTGATTTATCAACTCATAATTATCTTTAACATATTCACTTAGAGCAACAAAAACAGACTGCTTGCTATGGTATAAGTAATCATGCGTCTTTCTGTTAAACAATTTTCTTAATCCGAAATGTTTATTCAAAATACTCACTTCATTTTCATTTTTTGAATCATCAAGAAAATTTAGATATTGGACAGTATCACCTCCCTTATCTTTACAGCCAACACTTTTGCATCCTGCACCCTTAGGGCTGCATCCTTGTTTTCTAAAAGAGCCACATCCTGGTTTTCCAAAAGAGCCACATCCTAAGGACTTTTCATCAACCTTGATAAGTGGTCCAAAATAAAACTCATAATTATGATTTCTATCCGAATCCCTAAATCTATAGACACCGTGTTGACCTTTGTCTTTAAATTTGTTTTCTACAAAAAGATTATGGCTAAAAACTTTTTGATCTTCATATTGAAAACCCTGCGAACCTAGTTTGTTGAATTCATCAGTGATTTTTTTCTCTAAGAAGCGTTTTTCTGAATTTCTATGACTAAATTCATCTACTTTTTTTAATAAATTGCAAAAAGTCGATGGGACTGTGGCTTCAACTCTGTTTAGTGTAAATACTTTTTTCATTTTACTTAAATTTTAAATTTTCTTACTCACATGACTTTGAGGATTAAGCCCCGTTTTTTTAGTGGGTTCTGGTCTCCACTTTTTAATAATTTATGGCATTGCTGGGGGTGGGGGCGGAGGAACTGCGCCAAACAAATTTGCAAGCTCTTGAACATTACCTGCTAATTCCCAACCAGCCATGCCTTGTTTCCAGACATGAGTATTTTTTGAAAGCTGACCATTTTGTGCCATCTGTTGTAATTGTTGCCAATTAAATGGGCCTGCTGTCTGTCCGTTTACTGATACACTATATTGAATTTGTGGCGGTGGTGGCGGTGTGTTTTGGTGCTGGCTCATATTCTGCCCCATTTGGTTCATCATACCTGCCATTTGATTACCCATAGCTCCACCCATAGCCATTCCAGCCATCATGCCAGCAGGGTTCATGCCTCCACTGGAACCCATATTTGTCATGTTTCCAAGTCCTTCAGCAGCCGTTTTTAAAACATCTGTTTGTTGATTCAAAGCATGTGCTCCTATAAAATTGGTTTCGGTTTGGAGTTTTTGTGCTCTTTGTGCTTCTTCTCTTTGGATACGCAATGTTTCTTCTAAATTTTGGGCATTGATGCCTTGCATATCTTGCATGTTTTTAATGTTTACTTCAGTCTGTGCAACAGTTGTTTTTGTTGTTTGCTCTGCAGTAATTTTTCTCAGTTCTGCATAACCCTGACTTTCCTTATCAACATCAATGGTTGCTAAATCAAAACCTTTCATATTTACACCAAAGTCATTCTCCATTCTTGGTTTTAGATAGGCAGCAATTAAGTCGTTTATTTCTACTAACTTCTTCTCTATTTGAAGTACAGGAATACCCTTATCTGATGGGATATTTGTGATAATACCCTTCACATATTTGGTTACAGCATCTTTTATTTGCTTGTTAAAATCCTCTAACTCGAAATTGATTAGACGATTTAGTTTGATAAATCCTTTGTAGTCTGTAACATTAAAAGTAATCGTACCTCTTGCAGCTATAGGCACGGCAAAATCTAAGAATCTCGGATCGAAAACATCAAAATATGGAATTCCAAATTTTACCTGAATATTTCCTGACAGATTTATAAAATAAATTTCTGCTTGAAATGGCGAAGCTCCACCAAATGCAGCTCCAACAATACTTGTTAAAACAGGAAAATTTGCAGTTTTTATTGTTTGGTCGTAAGGGCCAACAATAAAATCTTGCATTGAGCCGTCTTTTTGCTGATAAACAAAAACGGCTAATTCTCCGTCTTTAACGCGCAAACTGCTACCATAGCGGATTGCGTTTTCTTTTTTTGTTGAATTGGCTTCGCCCGTAGGTCGCCATTTCCAAACAAGATATTCTTGTTCGTCACAGCGGATTACATCCATTAATCCGCCTTCTGATTTATTTCCAAATAGCCCCATTATAGTTTTATTTTATATTATTTTATTCCAAGCTCATTAGCGTATGACATTATTTCTTCGAGGGCCTTTTTGTCCTCTTTCATTGAAAACTTTGCTTTCATTATTATTTGTTCACATTTTGTTTTCCAAACTGGAACAAATTCATTATGTGCTCTATTTTCAGGATTATTTTTTGTTAAGAAATTACCAATCTGTTTTGCTTTGGGTACTGCTAATGACAAGAATTCTAAAATATCGTTCTTTGTTGTGGGAATTGGAAAATTTGATATTATTTCCATTTTCTTTTTATCTACTTTACCAGGACCTGTCAGTTCAGAAAAAATTCCTTTTAGTAGATTATTCGTATTTGAATCCTCTTTTCTATTATCTTCTGCATCATTTAACATTTTAAAGAGCTTATCAATTGAGGCATTTGCTTCAATATTAGTAAACTCATGGCCACAATCGGTACATTTAGTCTGAAATGAATGTACTATAGCCCCACAAGCTGGGCATTTCTTTACATCTCCAAATTTGTCAGATTTCGGTGCTGCTGAAACTGACGTTTCTACTTTCTTGTAGCTTTGTTGTTTTTCAAATAGCTTTGCTTCAAGCACCATTTCGAATTCATCCAAGTCAACCCCGAATGATTCTGCCTTTTTGAAAAGTATTTGTTTTTCTTTTTCTGTAAGCTCTCCATCCATGAGAGCTATTTCAATTAATTTATCTAACTGTTCGTTGTACATACGATTAAATATTTATTTGATTTTGACTCCGTCTTAGATGGGTTCCTTCACCGTGATAATTGTACTGCTTAGAGAGGGAATGGGGAAAAGCATGTATGTTGATGCAGAGGAAAGCTTGTATAAAAGGACTGCCACACTCGTGCTTTTGTGTGGTTTGCTTTCCATTTTCTCCTTTGTCCTTATGCAGTAAAAATATCATAGTTATTCTGTCGCTGTTTTTTTTAATTGTTTGTAACAATTATATATTCCCCTCTTTTGAATGGTTTTCTAGATTCAAACGAGACCACTCTAACCCCCAATGGTGCTACATGATCTATTAGGTTTTGCAAGTCATGTTCCTTGGTTTCGGTATCCGCAGTTTCCCAAATTTTTGAAACAAGTACCTCTGTACCATCCTTAGTCCTAAACGTTTCTCCATCACCAATAAAATGAGATGCATTTATGTCCAGTCCTTTTTCCTCACATTCACGCCTGATTGATCCTGGCTGTATGACACCATACATCCTATCAGTATGAGGCCTAAATAATGATCTGAAATTTTTTGGAGCAGCAGGGTTGATTGTATCAGGTAATAATTGCTTCAACTCATTAAATGTAACATCAGGATATAACCTAAGAACAGCATCTACTATACCCAGGGCTGTTCTATTCATGGCCTTACCTTCAACTTGAATCACACCACCCTTTAATTCATTTCGCTGCTTGTCAGTCAGTTTACCTAAAACCTTTATTGTACTCATAATTTTATGTATGAATTAAACCATAATTTGGGTGAAATTATTCTAATCAATATGAAAGCCTAGGCAATCTCATAGTCAAGTATTTCCAAGTTTCTAACATCACTTGTATCAGAATTATCTATCATAACTTCACCCCATGCCAAAACTGAAA
>CAYUZA010000164.1:0-6243 GCA_964449535.1 uncultured Saprospiraceae bacterium | reverse complement strand
TTTTTTGAAACAAGCATGGAGAATTCGTTGGTGGTCAAATGCAAGTTGGCCCACATCGTGGAGAGGAAACCACCTAACTTCTTGTACATGTGACTGAGAGCTTACTTTAGCATCATCAATTTTAATGAGAGAGTAATAAGCCGTAGTAATTACCCTTCCAACTGGGTGTCTATCAACGGAGCCAAAAGTTTCAACCTGCTGTAAATAGACATTACGAAGACCTGTGAGCTCATATAATACCCTTTCCGCTGCATTGTCAATATCTTCATCCAGATAAACGAGATTGCCAGGTAGTGCCCAATAGTCTTTATAAGGATCTTCCCCCCTTCGGATTAGGAGAACTTTGAGCCTTTTGCCGTCAAATCCAAATATTACTGAGTCCACCGAGAAAGCCAAATTAAAAAAAGGCTTGATTTCAGGAGACATCGGGTTTTCAGCAATAGTCTGATGCGGTTGTAAATCGCTATTCATCATAGTACAAAAATAGTTTTTACCGTATAAATACAAAACATCAGCCCATATGTTAACATTTTGATAAGGAACGAAAGCCCATTTATATGCACCAAGTATATAAAAACTAAGCAATAAGTTTGAACCATTTGCGACCTTTGCTATTCATATGAAAAAGCGAAGCAACTAGTGCCCGAATCAAAAGACAAACGCGTCAATCTTGGATTGCTCCGAAGGGTTATCCAACTAGCTAATCCATTTCGCAAGCTATTTGTGCTGGCGGCTGTGCTCTCCATAATAATAGCACCCGTGAGTTCAGTTAGGCCTTATCTATTCCAAGTGATGGTGGATGATTATGTAGTTCCAGGTGATTATGCTGGTCTTAATCGCATTGCTTTACTCATATTTGCTTTGTTGGTGCTGGAAGTAGGCCTTCGTTATTTGTTTATTTTTTCTACAAATTTGTTAGGTCAATCTATCATTAAGCAATTGCGAGATCGGGTATTTTCTCACATTACCTCTATGCCATTGAAGCATTTTGATATGACCCCGATAGGTACAAGCACGACCAGAGCCATTAATGATATAGAGGCTGTCAATGCTGTATTTACCCAAGGAGTTATTACCATAGTTGCCGACATCTTGAGTTTGATCGCTGTTTTGGCAATTATGTTTCAATCCAGCTGGCAATTGACACTTATTTGCTTAAGCACTTTACCTTTATTAATGTTAGCGGTATATGTATTTAAGGAAAAAGTGCGGGTAGCTTTCCAAAAAGTTCGCAACCATATAGCTACGATGAATGCTTTCCTCCAGGAGCGAATTACAGGTATGCGAATCGTACAATTGTTTACCGCCGAAGAAAAAGAGGCAGAAAAATTTCGCAAAATAAATCGCGAATACACCCAAGCGAACATAGACTCCATTTTTCATTATTCTGTATTTTTTCCAGCCGTAGAAATTATATCTGCACTTTCTCTTGGTCTAATGGTATGGTGGGGAGCTTCAGGTGTTTTGGAGGGCAAAGTAACCCTAGGTGCCCTTATAGCTTTTCCTGTGTATCTAACCATGTTATTCAGACCCGTGCGTTTTATGGCGGACAAATTCAACACTTTACAAATGGGTATGGTAGCAGCAGAACGGGTATTTAATCTATTGGACATGCAGCCTGAATCCATTAAAAATGGAACTGTGGTCCCAAAAAGAATAAAGGGAGATCTGGAGTTCAAAAACGTATGGTTTGGGTATGAACAAGGGGTTGATGTATTAAAAGATTTAAGTTTTAAAGTAAAACCCGGCCAAACAATGGCTATTGTGGGCAGCACTGGATCCGGAAAATCGACCATTATCCAGATTTTGAATCGATTTTATGAATGGGATCGCGGCGAAATTACGCTTGATGGCGTTTCTCTAAAAGAATATGATAAAAATGCGCTGCGTAGTAGAATGGCCATGGTATTGCAGGATGTATTTCTGTTTTCAGGAAGTATATTAGACAATATCCGACTGAATGATTCGAATATTTCAGCAGATAAAGTTTATGAGGCATGTGCCATGATTAAAGCGGATGTTTTCATCAAAAAACTTCCTGGAGGCTATAATTTTCAAGTGAGTGAGCGAGGTAGCAATTTGTCAACAGGTCAGCGTCAGATGCTTGCATTTGCCCGGGCGCTGGTCTACGATCCGGATATTTTGATTTTGGACGAAGCAACATCGTCTATAGATTCTGAATCAGAAGCGCTTATCCAATATGCTATTGAAACGCTTATCAGCAAGCGTACATCACTAATTATAGCGCATAGACTTTCAACCATCCGCCATGCACATCAGATTATGGTGATGGAAAAAGGGAAAATGGTAGAATGTGGCAATCATGAGGAATTATTGCAAAAAGAACATGGTAGATACAAGACCTTGTATGAAATGCAATTTTTGCAGGAGTCGATTTAGTTGTAATTTGTTAATTGACTTGTCCTCAATGGTAGGATAGGTAGAACTCGCGAGTATTTTTTTAAAACTATTAAGAAATTAAGGTGCATTAAGATAGGTGGAAAGATCCTTAATCTCCTTTATAACTTTATGGTGAAATATTTGATGCTTAAGTGAGATTGTTTTGAACCATTAAGAAATTAAGGTGCATTAAGATAGGTGGAAAGATCCTTAATCTCCTTAATGCCCTCATTTTAAAATATCTGAGAGGCATGTATTTTAACCATGAAGAAAGTAAGGGACTTCCAGATGTGGTATTGGCTTTTTGATTTTTATAGTTTTAATTGAATTTTTTCCAGCTAGCAAATGTTAATGTTTAGATGAGTATGAATCAACCGAGGATTTTCCGTATCAATCCATTATTCGGACTAGTTTTTTTTATCGCATTTTTCGTGCTGGCCTATTATTTATTTATAAAAATGGTAGTCTGGCTTTATTACGCCACCCCTATTTTATTAATCATAGCACTGATAATCAATCACAAGCATGTTTTCAAGTATTTTGGAAACTTGCTGCTTCAAGTAAAACGGGATCCGGTTTCAGGCATTTTGCGGTTAATCGTTAGAATACTCGCTTTGCCGTTTGTCTCGTTATGGCTAATCTTATCGGGATATTTTTTTCGAAAAATGACCGCCTTTGAGCAAAAACAAAGGCCCAAAGAGGATGAATATACTGACTATGAAATTGTTGAATAGTGGCGATTATTCAGTATTTATTAAAAAAACGATATATAAGAATATGTTTAATAGATATTTAACGCTATTAATCGCTTTTTTATTCCTGACGACAACTACCCTTAGGGCAGACACTGATCCAGATAGTAGTTTTTCAAGTCCTTATCAGTGCTTACATTATTTTTTGTATTTCCAGCAAGACAAACACTACGACCTTAACCGTTCGGCTCAAGCGTTTGGGAACCAAGACCCAAAGCAGTCCAATGCCAATCTTGCCTACCAACTGAAAGCAATTTTGGATGGTCGTGGATTGCGGCTACCTATGGAAAAAGTACCTAGAACTCCGGATTTTATCGATTCTGTCTCTATGGTAAACAAATACACCCCTTTTCCTGATAAATTACCTGACTTTTATGTTGAAAAATCGGGCGAAAACTGGTTCATTTCACGTTATACGCAAGAGCTGATACCGGAGCTGTATCTTAACACGTATCCATATCTGGTTCGACAATTTAAAGAGTGGATTCCAGTCGAAGAAGGACGCACTTTTTTAGGTGTAAAGACCTGGCAATGGTCAGGGTTGCTCGTACTCTTGTTGAGTATTGGGATATTTTATATAATATTTTTTTACGCTGGCTATTTACTCATCCATTTGCTGTCAGAGCGCTTTATACATGAATTGCGAGAAAAGGAAAAGCGTAAAAAACGACTTGCCCGTTTTTTGTCAATATGGTTAACCATGGGATTGTTTTTATTGGTCTTTCCTGGACTAATGTTTTCTGTAGAAGTAAACAGTACCGTCATTGACATTGTACATATAGTGCGGACAGCCATTATGGTAATGGTAGTGCTTAGGGCGAGCGACATAATTTTTCTTTATGCCCGAAAATATGCTGAAAATACACCCGGTAAATTGGACGATCAAGTACTTCCTATCGTTGAAAAACTGGTTGATTTTATAATTATTTTAGCTGGTATTTTCCATATACTCCAACAATTAGATGTGAATATTACCGCACTAATAGCTGGTGTATCCATTGGAGGGCTTGCGCTTGCACTGGCTGCTCAGGATACTGTAAAAAACATCATTGGATCCGCGATGATATTTATTGATAAGCCATTTCAAATAGGAGACTATATCGAAACCAGCCAATATGCAGGCACTGTTGAAGAGGTTGGGTTTCGCTCTGTGCGTTTGCGGAATATTGATCGATCAGTCATTTCTGTGCCTAACGGAAACGTGGCTAATGATACCATCATAAACTTAGGTTTGCGTCCAATGCGCCGCATCCAATTATCGCTGGGCATTGTTTATGGAACCCCCGCAGAGCGCATTTCACTCTTTATCGATACCCTGCGTCAAATGATAGAGGTACATCCACACACCTCCAAGAATGATTATTTGGTCCATTTTCACGATTTGGGGGCGTCTTCATTACAAATTTTCTTTCGAGTTTATATTTTCGCCAATACACTGGCTGAAGAATTGAAAATCAGAGAAGAACTTGTATTTGGCATTGTGGAATTAGCTGAAAAAATAGGGGTAACCTTTGCCTTTCCATCGACATCAGTATATATCGAGCAAGACAAACCTTCTCATAAGCATACGCAGCCACTTGACTCATCCAAACAAGATGTCGCTCTATTTTTGGAGGCCTTCGCCGCAAAAGTAGCTCCTCCCATTACCGAACCAGAAGACTCCGGGGCGTAGCTTATTTTCAATCAATGAAAATCTAATAGCGATGAAACTCCAGGTATTCGTGCATGAATAAATCCCTCGGCATAATCTGCACCTATGGAACGCCCAAAAACTGCATTTTTTCCAAATATGCTATCCAAAAAGTTCTTTTTTGAAATTGGTGTTTCTATCTCTTGGGATTCTGGATCGTAAAACTGCGTTTTAAAACATAAAATGGCCTCTTTTTTCCGCTCTGCCCAAGGCGATATATCTATAACGAAATCAGGCTCAATAAATTCATCCTGAACATAATAAAACAAAGAGGTAGGTCTCCATACCTGCTGCGATTCACCTTCCCATTGCGTATTTATATGTCTAAGACCACTGTAAAAACATGCTTCTCTGACCAAATGTGCTGCTCTGCCATGGTCAGGATGTCTGTCTCGAATAGCATTGGCCAATATTACACGAGGTCGCAAATGACGTATAAAAGGTATAATCTGCATCCAACTTTCAGAAGATAGAGCAAAAAAGCCATCTAGCAATCCTGCCTGAAAACGCTGAGTAATGCCTAGTACTTCTGCAGCTGCCCGCGCTTCTTCAGCCCTTATTTCAGCCGAACCTCTTGACCCTAACTCACCGCGAGTAAGGTCCAAAATAGCAACACTACAGCCCGCTTCTATGTGCCTCAATAAGGTTCCACTGCACGACAATTCTACATCGTCCGGATGAACACCAATGGCAAGTATATCTACACTCATTTTTTTTTATTTTCAGGTAATTAATACACTTGGGTAGCTAATGCCTTTTAAAAACTCAAATAACACCGTTGCTACATTAACAAGCTATACTCCAAAATGTAAACAATTGTTCATTTTTAAGACAGATTTGGCACAAAAAGAATTGGGTCAAGCTGAGGAATCTCACCCCAACCTTCCTACACCTGCCCGTACTTTCAAATAGTTTCGAGCTCTTTCTACAGTAGGCTGCTTACCGGGCATCCTTGCTTACTCAATTGCCCAGCAATGAATTGATGAATTTTTGATTCAACCATCGGATGAATTAACGGCAACCTCTTTTTGGTTGACCAAATAGCGTGTATCCATATTTTATTAAATGAATGTGGCATATTCAATTATTTAATTCTAATCTTTTAAACCGTTGAAACGGTTTTGTGTTTTTTATCGCATTTCAATAGCCCACGGTTTAAACCGTGGGCTATTGAATATTTCGATATTTCATCATGGTTTTAAACATTTTCACACCAATAGAAAATTGTCGCAAATCCTTTAAAATGGTTTTTTGGAATAATTTTCTGACTACTTTGGTTGTATTTAGTTGAAAATAATAAGACATTAAACGAGAATTAATCAATGCCAAAATGTATTTCTATTCGATTTTTAAATCTTCTTTTTTATTGATTGCAATATTGCTCATATTGAACAATATGAT
>CAYUZA010000163.1:0-6261 GCA_964449535.1 uncultured Saprospiraceae bacterium | reverse complement strand
ACAACGATATGAACCCAAGGCGGGAATAGGCACGGTTATTTCAACCATGCTTCCATATACAATTGTATTCTTTTTGGGATGGACAATTCTACTGATTATTTGGATTTTGTTTGATCTACCTCTTGGATTTGGAGCTAATTTACTGTACCAAGTTACCGGATAATTCTTCCACAGCCTGTGAACAAACAGCGATTATAGGTTAAGTTTGGCCAAGTTTTGCTAGATAACCACCCAAAATAGCATCATAAAGCTGTAATTTAATCATCAAATAAATTACACTAATCACTTTGCCTCCAATTAGTCCGTTGATTTCATATTATAATATTTTTTTATATGATATCATATTAAAAATAATGATAATGTATGATATCTTCGCAGCGGTAAGTTTTGGTTAATATTGGTTTTGCCTGTGAAACGTCACGGGCATTCTTTTTTTATAAGCATTGCGTAGAAGGGTAATCATAGGCAGAAACTGTATTATCTTTGCCCATATTAAATACTATAAAATCAAAAGGCATGATAATTGGTGTTCCAAAAGAAATTAAAACAAATGAAGCAAGAGTAGCATTGACTCCTGGCGGTGCATTAGAAATGGTTAAACGCGGGCATACCGTATACGTTCAATCAACTGCTGGTGTTGGTTCAGGCTTTTCAGACGCAGAATATGAATCTGCTGGCGCTAAAATACTCCCTAATATTGAGGAGGTTTATGCCATCGCTGATATGATCATTAAAGTAAAAGAGCCGATTGAGCCGGAGTATGGTCTCATAAAAGAAAATCAGCTTTTATTCACGTATTTTCATTTTGCCAGTTATGAACCATTAACTTTGGCTATGATGGAGCGTAAAGCAATATGTTTGGCATACGAAACAGTAGAATTACCAGACAGAAGTCTTCCATTATTGGTTCCCATGTCAGAAGTAGCTGGACGAATGGCTATTCAGCAAGGAGCAAAATACCTAGAAAAGCCAATCAAGGGACGCGGAGTATTGTTAGGAGGCGTTCCAGGTGTAGCTCCAGGAAAAGTGTTGATATTAGGTGGTGGAATAGTAGGTACTCAAGCCGCCAAAATGGCGGCAGGATTGGGAGCTCAAGTAACTATTTTGGACATTAGCCTATCCAGGCTTAGATATCTTTCAGATATCATGCCTGCCAATGTTACCACCCTATACAGCAGCGAATATAATATTCGCAAATTGATTAAAGATCATGATTTGGTAGTGGGTGCAGTTTTGATTCCAGGAGCAAAAGCACCACACTTGATCACCCGTGACATGCTTCGTGAAATGAGACCAGGTACTGTTTTGGTGGATGTTGCAGTAGACCAAGGAGGATGTATTGAAACTTGTAAACCAACTACCCATGAAAACCCAACCTACATCATTGATGATGTAGTGCACTACTGCGTGGCAAATATGCCTGGTGCAGTGCCTTATACTTCTACATTAGCGCTTACCAATGCCACTTTGCCTTATGCGATCAAATTAGCAGATTTGGGTTGGAAAGAAGCCTGCCGTCAAGTCGAAGAATTGAAACACGGATTGAATATCATTAACGGCAAAGTTGTGTACAAAGGTGTTGCCGATGCATTTAATTTGCCTTATGACCCACTTGATTCCGTGATGTAGTCAATATCTCTTATTCAATATAATTTAAGCCACTGAAAGGTGGCTTTTTTTATTGTAAAAAATAGGTTAGCAATAAATATTGGAACACTTTTGGATCATTTCCCGATACCATGTAGATGGAACCTGTTCTTTTTCATAGATCCATGCTTGTTCGTGAACGGCCGGAAGATAATTTTTAGCAATAGTCATCATTATTCTATTAGGTTTTACTCCCTTAAAGGAGCTTATTACACAGCTTTTATTTATAAACAAATCATGAGCTACTGCCTCATTGGCAAGCTCACGCCACATTGCAAATGGTACAATCACATGAAAATTGCCGGAATTACTCAATAAATTACTTACAGACTCCATCAAAAACTCAATTGGTAGTGCACTTGTATGCCGCCACTGATGTCTATTGTGATTGGGAGAGATAACAGATTCTTTATGGTATGGCGGATTACAAACAATTTCATCAAAATATTCAGTTCTATCAAGCATGAAATCCTCTAAACTTTGCGGTAGAAAATGACACTGACTTGAAAAACCGTTAATTAAAAAATTAGTGGATACGTCCAAAACACTTCCTTTATCTGGATCAATGGCCTTTACGCTCAATTGGGGAAACCGACGCACTGCCAACAATGATAGAATACCAGTCCCCGTACCAATATCCAATAAATTTTTGCATAGTAGATGAGGTGTGAACCAATGTCCAAGCAGAAGCGCATCCGTTCCAATCTTTGCTGTAGTATGCTGTTGAATAATATTTAACCCATGAATAGTAAATGCTGACAGGATTGTTTGACTATTTTCCATCACCCTAGTTGTTTGTGCTTTCTTTTTGTTTTTCAATGAGCCGAGCATTCAATCCAGGATTGCCAAATAGCATTAACCATCTTTGTCTCAAATTAGGAGCATACCACATATCTGAAGCCATCTCACGCCATTCATGAAACGCAATAAAAAACGGATTTTTGGATGCAATATTCTTTGTCAAACCATAAACAGGAAATTTACCCGGTGTTTCCGCAGTAAAGGTTCCAAATAATTTATCCCATATAATAAGAACACCTGCGTGATTTTTATCTACATAATGAGCCTCCGATGAGTGGTGAACCCTGTGATGAGAAGGCGTATTGAAAACGGCTTCAATCCACCAAGGCAACTTAATAATTGTTTCTGTATGAATCCAAAATTGATAAATAAGACTAATTGATTGCATCGTTAATATCATTAAGGGATGAAAACCAATCAAAGGCAACCATAACCAAAAAATGAAAGCACCGCTTGCCTGTCCTGTCCATGTTTGTCTTAAAGCCGTAGACAAGTTGTATTGTTGACTAGAATGATGAACTACATGTGATGCCCAAAGATATCTGATATGATGGCTAGAGCGATGAAACCAATAATAGGTTAAATCTTCAGCGAAAAATAACATGAGCCCCAAAACAATTCCAGACCCCAAATCAAATAACCTATGGGAATAAACTATGGTATATGCTGTAAAAACCCAGGTTTTGGTAATGAACCCGGTTAAAACATTCCCAATTCCCATGCTCAAACTAGCTCCCATATCTTTCCATTCCCATTTGGTATGGGACTGCTTTGCTGTATAAATGATTTCAGCAATGAGCAAAAGGATAAATACAGGAATAGCATAATTTATTAAATCAGGCATAATGAAATTAAATAAATGATAGGCTAATATAAAATTTTCAGTCCAAAATTCAACTATAATTCATCCTGTTGTTGCACTTCATCACTTATGCAATGAGCAGAAAATATTGATCTTTATTAATGCATAAAGTTTCATTTATCTTTTTGCAGAAACAGAAAGTGCCTACAATTTATAACACTAAACAAATCAAACTATTGGTATCTCAAAACTTCCACATATTTTGGATAAATCTTTAGGTCTTTTGCGTTACTTGGTTTTTTCAACACTTGGATCGGTAGAGGTGCACCCAGATCTTGAATACTATCCAAGTTTACAGCAATTTGAATTTGATCATCTAGTAAAAGGTGAAAATCTTTCACAGCGACTTTCACATAAACATTGGCACTTGAGGGAAGCACCTTGTATTGTTTTAACATTTTTTTATCTGAAGAAATCAATTCCACAGGAAGTTTCATCTGTTTTTCTGTAAATGGCTCGGATTGTATAGTAACTTGTACAAATTCAGGCTGAACACTAAATTGCCTAAAAGTAGGTGACATTACTTTTAGTTTAAATTGTTTCTCACCTTGTATATTCTTGATATCCAATCTTTCCGTAGGCCATTGTTCTATGGAATCTAACCACAATTTGCTTCCATATAAAATTACAGAATCAGGCATCAATATTGGATCAGAATCAGATTCATACCCAGGGAAAAATTGTATTTCACTTTTCAAAATCAATTTCACTTTTTTAAAAGAGGTAGATATTAATTCAAAAGTGAAATCCTTGGCGTCTGGATAAGAAATAGTTTCAATTGCATAAGGCTCCAATAATTCATTCACTTGTTTTTTAATGAGCTCCAATGCCTTAGTTTCTGATCCCTGGCCATTCAATTTGATAGGAATAGTAAGATTAGGGTTATCTTTGTTTATACTCCGAAATACCTCTTCCGTACAACTAATTTTTGCGATAATGCCTTTAGGAGACTCTTCTGAAATGTGAAAAGAATCAGCAACAATAAACTCAAACTGAATAGGGAGATCAAAGAATCGATTTTCATCGTTTCGCATCGACCACCAATAAAGCAACGCAATCAGCAGGCAGATGGTTATAACGAACCAGTCTACTTTGGACTTCATGGTAGAAATAAAACTCAGAACCCTTCTGTGGCAGAAGCAGGAATCGAATCTGTCAAATCTTTAGAGATTTGGGATTTAACGATCTTGATAAATGTTTTACTATCTACCTGTAACGTAATGATATCATCCTCAATTTTATTAACTCTGCCAATGATACCACTGTTAGTAACTACTTGACTTCCTTTTTCTAAAGAGGAAATAAAAAGATTTTGCTGTTTCGCTTTTTTTTGTTGAGGCCTGATTATAAAAAAATAAAAAACAACAATAATGAGTAATAATGGAAGGAACTGACTGATAAGATTAGAGCCTTCGGCAGCTTGAAGCAATACAAATAGGTTTAACATATGGTATTTAATTATTTGGGTTCTACAAATCCCTGTAAACGAATAATGGTGTTTTTAGGGTAAGTGTTTGCAATTATAGTAACGGGGCGATCCTGGTCATATTTTCTACCTTCTGTATTAAATTGAACAGTAATTGAACCGGATTCACCTGGCATGATTGCTTTTTTGGGCCATTCAGGTACTGTACATCCACAAGTAGATCGACAATCATTTATTAACAGAGGAACACGTCCAGTATTAGTAAATGAAAAAGATTGCTTCACTACCGTGCCTTCTTTTACTGATCCAAAGGTATAAATAAGTTGATCAAATTGAATTTTTGCGATATTAATGGTATCAATAGGGCCGTCTGCAGTAACAGGATTTCTCACAATATTGGAAATGGGCCCTTCACTTCTAATTTCTCCAACCTTCTTGGTAGATTTATCATCATTACATCCTATCCAAACGAGAATAGAGGTAATCAATAAAAAATAAATAACGCTTAAACTTCTCACCTTACAAAATTAGTCAAATTTCAATGAAACCGGAATAGATAATGACAATAAAATATATTCCTATACTATTGAAAATTGAGTACAAAATTACTGCCGACTGCGTTTCATTGGATTATTGCCTCTGCTTGCTCCCCTTGGCACTCCCCCACCACTTTTGAAAAGTTCAAAACGGGATGGGGTATATTCTGGTGGCCAGGCGTTGTTTGACTCGTCAATATCCGCAGTTTCTCTTTTAGGATCAAGCTTGATGTTTATAGCTTTTGCAGGCAAAGCAAAAACCTTAGTAACTTTTTCTTCATTTAGTCTCCATATTTCTGCCGGAAGATGTTGATGAACGAAATCCCCATTTTCCATTTCGAACTGAAGAATAATGGGCATCACTAAACCACCAATATTTTTGAACGTTATTTCATAAAAATGCCATTTTTTATCGAGCAATTCTCTTTCAGTGGTTGTCAGACTTTCCATAAAACGCTGATAATTGGCCTCATCTTCAGGAAAAACCTCAAAGCGGTCAAATTCATTATAAAAATCGCGAACAGTACTATCTTGTTCTAAGTATGTAGTTTCAATATCTTTCATGTTGCGATCTCTACTAATGTAAGATTCATCTTTTTCCCTTACATATTTTTCGTCCTGTTTCTTTTCCAGAGGTGTACGATCATCCAGTTTTAGATATCGAACCTTTTCTATTCCAATATCTACAGGATCGGTTTCAAAAAACCATCCCCTCCAAAACCAATCAAGGTCAACGCCGGAAGCATCTTCCATGGTGCGAAAAAAGTCTTCAGGCGTAGGGTGTTTAAATTTCCAGCGCTGTGCATACTGCTTGAATGCGTAATCAAACAATTCTCTGCCCATCACCGTTTCTCGCAAAATGTTGAGAGCTGTCGCGGGTTTAGCATAGGCATTGGGGCCAAATTGAATGATATTCTCAGAATTTGTCATAATAGGCTCAAGCACTGCCGGATCGCTCCGCATGTAGTCCACAATTTTGTGAGCAGGGC
>CAYUZA010000162.1:0-6295 GCA_964449535.1 uncultured Saprospiraceae bacterium | reverse complement strand
CTACAAGTTACGAAGCCGAAGGCAATCAATTAACGATTTGGCACAGTAATGATAGTACCTTAAAAACCTCAGTCAAAATAATTCAAACCAATGGAAAATCGGATTCATTACGGCTATCAACCTATCCACTTGATTCCACAATGCGAAAAAAAGATCCTACCTTAATCGTCCCGGCAAACAAAAAAAATATACATCCGGATAGTGTAGCTATAATAAGATTCTCCGCACCGATTGAATCTATTGATCTATCCAAATGGGAGATTCTGGACAAAAAAAATAATTCAAATGTCGTTTCACTTCAGCAATCAGATATAATTGCGTTAGACCTACCCATGCGTACTTTTCAACTTCCCATCTTACCTGCTGGTGAATATTCTCTAACAGTGGCTCCGGGAGGAGTAACAGACCGGTTTGGTGTTGGTAATAACACGCCCATAATTTTAATATTCTCGATTCGCCCACAGAGGGATTTCGTCTTCATGGAATTAACTTTAGACTCTTTAGACCCAACAATGACTTATATGTTTCGCTTATTAGATGAAAATAGAGTCATCGACCAATGGTATAGCAAAGGTCAAAGTCAAATCATTAGAAACTACCCTTCTATTGTAATTGGCAAATACCAATTGGAGTATTGGCTGGACGATAACAAAAATCAACGTTGGGATGGCGGAAACTACCTGAAAAAGCAATATCCGGAACGCAAATCGCTACTCCCATTAGAACCATTGCGGCCAGATTGGGACTCCAGACAAAAACTTGTCATTCCTTTAATAAGCAGATTCGAGTAGATTAACAAAGCGTTTTACGCTTCATTCAATGCTTGTTCAAACCAACTGACAAAAGTGACGATATCCATATTTCCGACGTCTCCCTGACCTTGGCGCCGAACTGAAACCATCCCCTCTTCTGCCTCCTTTTCACCAACAATAAGCATCACTGGAATCTTTTTAAGTTCGGCATCGCGAATTTTTTTTCCAATCTTTTCACTCCTGTCATCAATTATTCCTCTTATATCATGCAACGCAAGCTTTTGAAGAACACCAGCTGCATAATCATTGAATCGATCGCTTATAGGTAATATAATAAATTGCTCCGGAGTTAGCCAAAGTGGGAAACGACCCCCGCAATGCTCGATTAGTACCCCCATAAACCGCTCCATGGAGCCAAACGGAGCGCGGTGAATCATGATAGGTCTGTGTGGCTGATTATCGGATCCAGTGTACTCTAGACCAAAGCGCTCTGGAAGATTATAATCCACCTGGATGGTACCCAATTGCCAGGATCTACCTAAAGCATCTTTTACCATAAAATCCAGTTTAGGCCCATAAAATGCAGCCTCTCCCAATTCTGTAACGGTATTCAATCCAGCTTCAGCAGCTGCTTCAATAATAGCGGCTTCTGCCTTATTCCAGTTGTCTTCTGAACCGATATACTTGCTCAAATTTTCAGGATCCCGAAGCGATATTTGAGCTGTATAATTCTCAAAACCCAGTTTCTCCAAAACATATCTAGTCAGCTCCAATACCCCCAAAAATTCATCTTTAAGCTGATCTGCAGTACAAAATATGTGGGCATCATCCTGCGTAAATCCTCTAACACGAGTGAGACCGTGCAATTCTCCACTTTGCTCATACCGATAAACCGTACCAAATTCTGCAATTCTCAGGGGCAACTCTTTATAACTTCTGGGCTTGTGACCATATATTTCGCAGTGATGTGGACAATTCATAGGTTTCAGCAGGAATACCTCATTTTCTCGCGGCGTAGTGATGGGTTGAAAACTGTCTTCTCCATATTTTGCAAAATGTCCAGAAGTTATATACAAATCCTTTTTTCCTATGTGGGGGGTTATAACAGCCTGATATCCTCTTTTGAGTTGTTCCTTTTTCAAAAACTCCTCAAGTCTTGTTCGCAATGCAGTGCCTTTAGGCAACCAAATTGGCAATCCAGCACCCACCCTATCTGAAAACATAAATAACTCGAGTTCAGCACCCAATTTTCTATGGTCTCTCTTCTTAGCCTCCTCAATCATGGCCAAGTATTCGTCAAGTTCTTTTTGCTTTTGGAACGTAATTCCATAAAGGCGAGTCAACATTTTTCGATTTTCGTCACCCCGCCAATAGGCCCCCGCTATGTTGGTGATTTTTGCAGCCTTGATCTTGCCTGTATCGGGGATATGAGGACCCTTACACAAATCCGTAAATTCGCCTTGACTGTAAAAGGTGATTTGTCCATCTTGAAGGTCTTCCAATAATTCCAATTTGTAAGGATCGCCTTTTTCAGTAAAAAAGGAAATAGCTTCTGCCTTAGAAATTTCTTTTCTTTCGTAAGTATTTTTTGCCCGAGCTAACTCCAGCATTTTAGACTCAATCTTAGGTAAATCAGCAGGTGTAATGCTGTGATTTCCCGGGTCGATATCATAATAAAATCCATTGTCAATGGCCGGACCTATACCAAATTTTACACCAGGATACAACGCCTCCAATGCCTCAGCCATCAAGTGAGCTGAAGAGTGCCAAAATGTAGCTCTGCCCTCCTTTTGATCCCAGGTTAATAGCTCAATACGGGCATCATTATGTATCGGTCGTGTAGCATCCCACACCTCACCATTTATTTTAGCTGCTAAGACGTTTCGTGCGAGACCTTCAGAAATAGAACTTGCAATTTCCATCGCTGTAATGCCCGGGCTATACGAACGCACGGCACCATCTGGAAATGTAATATGAATCATATGATTGAATTTAAAATGCAAAGGTAAGAACTTATCGGAATCCAGCCTTCCATGCTTGTTGAAATATAACAACCTTCTTTAACATGAATAAATACTGGCCTTCGACTCATTAATTTTAAAAATCCATACTTAGGACTACAGACTTCTTGTCCTTCCACCGTCTACAGGAAGATTGATACCATTGATATAAGAGGCATCCGGACCAGCTAAAAAAGCAACTGCTGCAGCTATTTCATGGGGCTCTGCAAAGCGACCTGCCGGCACACCCGATTTCATTTCTGCTTCGATGACCGTCTTTTCCAGACCTGATTTATTTGCTTTCGCTGATATGATAGCGCTGAGTCTATCCGTAAGCGTATAACCTGGCAACACATTATTTACCGTTATTTGATGCCGGCCCAATTCACTGGACAATGTCTTAGCCCAATTACCCATAGCACCGCGTATGGTATTGGAAACCCCTAATCCATCTATAGGCTCTTTTACCGAAGTAGAGATAATATTAATAATCCGACCATATCCACTGCGTATCATTCCCGGGACCAATTCTTTAGCCATTATTTGACTAGCCAACACATGTTGAGTAAATGTTTCCAATAGCGCTGATGGGTCAGCATCCAAAAGTAAACCACCTGCTGGTCCAGCAGTGTTATTAATAAGTATTTGATAGTCTTTTGTAGAAGCGATAGCAATGATTTTACTCTTTAGTTCAGATAATTGAGAAAAGTCAGCCACCAATACGTCATGATCTTGATGATCTTCTCTTTGCAAGTCAGCTAAGCAAGCCTGTAAATCTGCCGCACTGCGAGCCACTAATGTAATATTAGCGCCAAGCCTCGACAAAGCTATGGCACTTGCCTTTCCAATCCCTTTGCTGCCTCCACAGACTAATGCATTTTTCCCTGCCAACGTTAATGAAGCGTTCATACAAAAAATGTTATTTGAATTAAAATCAAAGCCAAGCTGACCTCGAGGTACAAAAATAAGGAATTAAAGAGGGTTGATATCCCAAATTAATTTAATTTTGAATTTAAATAAACCCCATTAAATAATAACGTAAATCATGCGCAAACCGTTCAATTTAAATCAGTGGATAGCAGAAAATCAACATTTGCTCAAACCGCCCATTGCCAATAAACAAATTTACCTCGACAATGAGGACTTTATTGTAATGATTGTAGGTGGTCCAAATGGACGTAAAGATTATCATTATGAGGATGGCGAAGAGCTTTTTTATCAGCTCAAAGGTGATATCCAGGTTAAAATAATTCACGAAGACGGCACTCCTGAGGTTATTGAAATCCGCGAAGGAGAAATGTTTTTGCTGCCTCCCAGAATACCACACTCACCCCAGCGCCCTGCCGGAACGGTGGGATTGGTATTGGAGCGGTATCGCAACAAGGGAGAGCACGACAAATTGATGTGGTTTTGCGAAAATTGCCACAACAAATTACATCAGGCTACCTTCGAAATGACAGATATAGTCAATCAGCTGCCTGTTGTTATTCGGCAGTTTATGGACTCTGAGGATTTACGCACTTGTTCCAAGTGCGGTACTGTTATGGAAAAAATGGGCTAATATTACGGCATGGGAAAAATCTATTTTGCCTCCGACTTTCACCTAGGCGCGGATGCTTCTACAGACAGCCGGACAAGGGAAAAATGGATTTTAAACTGGCTCGATTCAATAGTTGCCGACGCAGAAGCCATCTATTTACTTGGAGATGTTTTCGATTTCTGGTTTGAATACAAGAAAGTTGTACCTAAAGGTTATGTTCGCCTTCTAGGAAAACTAGCATCTATTCGGGACAATGGCACACCGGTTTATTTGTTTACCGGCAACCATGACATGTGGATATTTAATTATTTCGAACAGGAATTAGGCATACCTACCTATCGAAAACCCCAGGTCTTAACCTTACAAAATAAAAAATGTATGATAGGCCATGGCGATGGTTTAGGGCCAGGGGATTATGGTTACAAAATATTGAAAAAAGTTTTTGCTAATCCGATCTGTCAGTGGTTATTTGAGCGCATCCACCCAAATTTAGGAATAGGGATAGCAGAATTTTGGTCTGGAAAAAGCAGGTATGCCAACGCAAATCTTGACGTCTACACAAAAAAAGAGGCCGAATGGTTATATCAATATTGCGAATCTATGTTAAACATTAACCCATGTGACTATTATATTTTCGGACATCGACACATACCGCTGGATTTGACGCTTAGCAATGGAAAAAGCCGATATGTCAATACCGGAGAATGGATGTATGCCAGATCTTATGCCACACTGGAAAACGGTCATTTAAATCTCCATTTCTTTGACAATGAAGCTGGTATTGTTCATACTGCATAGTGCCATCGCGCTTGCGATATCTCTTAGCAAACTGGAAGCCCAGTCTGCTCTGGATACTTGCACCCTATATGCTGAAGTTTTGCTTATGGAAACCGATCCTTTGGGTCATGTTTACATCGCAAATCCTCAAAACAAAATATGGAAAGCTGACCAAAACTGTCGTATTCTATATGAATATACCAACAATTATTTGGGACTTCCAGCTCGCGTAGACGCCGGAAATCCAATAAATGTATTGATATATTACCCGGACCAACTAACTGTAGTTACCCTAGATGTCACCATGAATGAGATCAGCAGAACTTCACTGTTGGATTTAGGTTACCTTGACATTAAAGCTGTGTGCGGTAGTAATGATGGCAATATATGGATATTGGATGGCATGGACTTTACGCTCAAAAAAATACAACGCAATGGTAAAGTCATCTCTCAGAGTGAAAATTTGATGCTTTTACTTGGAAGACTTCCGGAGACCGTTTTAATGCAAGAAAGTTTGAACCGAGTTTTTGTATTAGACAAAAACATTGGTATTCATCAGTTTGATAATTTTGCCAACTATAAAACAACGATAAAAGAGCCAGGGGCTCAACAATTTCATGCTTCACAAGGCAGACTTATAGTTGGTAAAGCTACCGAATGGATTGAATATCAAATAACTACGCCGGCAAATGTGCCTTTACAAATAAAGACAGGGCTAGTGTTACCTTTACGGTTACATACGCAAATCAAGGCACAATACCGGGCATTTGCAGATCGAATACAAATCGTTAAACAACCAAAACCATGAAAGCAGGAATCTTTACAATTGTTTCTTCAGCCTTTCAAAGAGGTTGGTCTATCATATGTTTGGCTTTATTCTTTTACTCAGCTGAAGCTCAGCCATATCCAGTGGGGACGCGCAGCCAATCTTTTACAGATCCGGCTCGCAATAATCGCAGCATTGGATGCGATGTGTTATACCCCGCCACTGCAGCGGGCAATAATGCACCATTGGCACAGGGTGTTTTTCCATACGTCGTATTTGGCCACGGTTTTTTAATGGCTACTTCCTCTTACGAACCTATAGCCAGTGCACTCGCAGCACAAGGGATTGTAGTTTTTTTGCCAGGCACCGAATTGGGTTTATTTCCAAACCATACTAACTTTGGCAGAGACCTCGCATTTGTTGGAAGTGAGGCTCGAGTACTGTCCGTCAATAATTCCAA
>CAYUZA010000161.1:0-6316 GCA_964449535.1 uncultured Saprospiraceae bacterium | reverse complement strand
TCCTTTAACGGACGTAAAGTCGGAGATTTAGAGCTTCCTGAAGGTCAAAAGACTACTAGCAAAATTATAGGTGCTCGTTTGGGTGGTCCTATCATCAAGGACAAGGTTTTCTTCTTTGTAAATGGTGAATGGGAAGACAATGTACGCCCAGGTATATCTTTCCAGCCTAAAGTAGGCGACGAAACTGGTCCAAATGTATCTCGTACTACAGTTGCAGATATGAATCGAGTGGCTGACTTCGTGCGCAATACCTATAATTATGATCCAGGAAGAGTGTCCAACTATGCTGACAATTTTAGTATTAAAAACTATAAAGCTTTGGCTCGTTTGGATTGGAACATTAATCGCTCTAACAAATTTGCCATTCGTTATAATCAAGTTGTAAATTCAAGCGATCAGGTGGTTAATGGTACTTCTGCTCCTAATCCTAGAGCTTCTAGCAGCAGGATTAGTCAGAATTCATACGCATTCGAAAATGCGAACTACGGATTTGAAAATAGTGTTCGCTCGCTTACCGCTGAATTAAATTCAACTTTAATGGGAGGCAAAGCTGCAAATCAAGTGTTGGCCACATTTACTCGTATTGAAGATAAGAGAACGAGCGGAAGCTCTCCGTTCCCGTTCATTGATATCTGGAAAGATGGTGACGCATATATGAGTTTAGGTTATGAATTGTTTTCTTGGAGAAATGAAGTTCGCAATAATGTTATAACTTTCACAGACAACTTTACATACTACTTAGGAAAGCACACATTAACTGCTGGTTTGAGTTTTGATTACTTATCTTTTGCCAATAGCTTCCAGCGTTATGGTACAAGCTATTATCGCTTCGCTTCAGTGGATGACTTCATCAACGGTGCCAATCCAATTGCATTCGGTTTGACTTATTCTCTATTGGAAGGTGGTAAAAACCCTGAAGCACAGTTAGATTTTGGCTTAGGAGGGCTTTACATACAGGATGAGTATGCAGTAAGTGATCGTTTGAAATTGACCTACGGTTTGCGTATGGATTTACCAATGTATCTCAATGAAGCACTTCGCAATCCAGCTGTAGAGGCGCTATCTTTCAAAGATAATGCAGGAAATGAAGAGAAAATCATCATGGATTGGCCTACAGCTGCACCTTTATGGTCTCCTCGTATAGGTTTCAATTATGATGTAAAAGGTGACAGAACCATGCAGATCCGCGGAGGTACTGGTATATTCACTGGTCGCCTACCATTTGTTTGGTTTACCAACTTGCCTACCAACTCTGGTATGATTCAAAATACAGTAGAGATTACCAATGCTGATCAAATTACTAGCTTGGATTTACGTTTTAACCCTGATCCAGCTGCACATGTAAGTAAATTCCCGCAAAATGCTGGTCAAAGTGCACCCGGTTCAATAGCGGCTATCCACAAAGATTTCAAAATGCCTCAAGTCTGGAGAACAAACCTGGGATTTGATAATAAATTTCAATCAGGAACGATTTTGACCGTTGATGCTATTTTTACTAAAGATTTGAATGCCGTTTGGCAGCGTAATGTAAACCAAAATCAACCAGTAGGAACACTACAAGGTCCTGATAATCGTCCTTTGTTTGACCGCTCTCGCGTGGTGAGCAACGTGAATGAAGCTATGGTTTTGGACAATACAGACAGAGGATACTCTTATGCTTTGACCGCTCAAATTACACAACCATTTACGAAAGGCTTCTTTGGTACATTAGCATATACTTATACTGATGCTCGCGATATTACAGGTAACCCAGGTTCTCAGGCGGCTTCTGCATGGACTAATAATTTATCTGTACGTGGCCAAAATGATCTGGATTTGGCTCCTTCTGAATTTGCTGTGCCTCACCGTATCGTTGCTGGTTTGAATTACTCTATTGAATACCTACGCAATCTAAAAACAACATTCTCTTTGTATTACAATGGTTCGCACCAGGGTAGATTTTCTTACCGCTACAATGGTGATGTGAATAATGACCGCAACAATGCAGATTTAATGTATATCCCGGCTGATCCTTCCGAAATCCAATTCTTAGATATCGTTTCTGGTGGTAATGTATTATTCACTGCTCAGCAACAATCTGATGCATTCTTCGCATTTATTGAGCAAGATGAATACTTAAGTGCCAATAAAGGCAGCTATGCAGAGCGCAACGGCGCTTTATTGCCATTCCGCCATCGTTTTGATTTTACAATCATGCAGGAATTGTTTGCTAATCTTGGTGGAAAGCGCAATAGCCTAGAATTCCGCGTAGATATCCTAAATGTAGGCAATATGATCAATAGCAGCTGGGGTCTGCTTAAGCAGACATCCGTTGCCAATGCCGCTTTATTGTCTTCTGTAAACACAAATCCTGTTGGCGGTCAGCCATCCTTCCGTATGGCTACTGTTTCTGGAGCATTGCCAACCACTTCATTTATTAATGTGGGCAACCAAGCATCGACTTGGGGTGCTCAAATTGGTTTGCGCTACTCTTTCTAATTAGAAAATATTAATATCATAGCGGTCGGGTAATACTATCCGGCCGCTTTTTTTTTATTTTTGTTGACATTAAATTCGCATACATCATGTTCAAGCAATTTGTACTCCCCGTTTTATTCATGTGTTCTACCTTTATTTCTTATTCACAGGTGAGGATTACCGAAATCATGTACAACCCACCTGAAAGTGGTACCGATTCACTGGAATTTCTTGAATTGTACAATGCTGGCAATACTGCTGTTAATCTGGAGGGCTGGTCATTTCCTGAAGGCATCTCGCATGTATTTGACAACCAGCAGCTTGCTCCGGGTGAATATCTGGTTTTGTGCGTCAATCTTCCTGCATTTTCCAACACCTTCGGATCTGGTATTCGAGCTTTGGCTTGGACGAGTGGAGCTTTTAATAATGGGGGTGAACCCTTGTCTCTAGTCAATAATCAAGGGCAGGTTGTATTTAGGGTCGTCTATTCCAATGCTGCGGGAGGATGGTATTCAGAAGCTGATGGTAATGGCGCTTCACTTGAACTTTGTAATACTAACGGTGACCCAAACGATGTTCGCAAATGGAGACCTTCTACCAATGGTACAGGAATTAATGTCAATGGAAAACAAATATTGGCTACTCCTGGATCTCCTAATGCAAAAGTTTGTGATGATGTGGCTGACGTGGATATTTTAGTAGGCGACTTTTTTTTCGATCCGGCAGACATTACCATCGATGTTGGTCAGACAGTACGCTGGACTAATACAAGTGGCACTCATAATGTTAACGGCTCACAGGCTACTTTTCCATTTAACCCCGCGGGATTTTCCAGTGGGGCACCCTCTTCTGGCAACTGGATGTATTCTTATCGTTTTGACATTCCAGGTTTATACAGATATCAATGCGATCCTCACGGAAGTATGCAGGGAACCGTCACGGTACGCGGCAATGTTGATCCTTATCCTTTATATTCAATTGGTGAAGTTAGAGGCATTAATCAGGATGGTGTGGCAGATTCTACAGGAGTGTCTTGCAGTCTAGCTGGTATTGTTCACGGTATCAATCAGCGCAATATTGGTGTCCAAATGACTCTTATTGATGCAGATGGGGACGGAATTGGTCTTTTTGCTAATGCAGACTTACCAGGTTTGACACTTGCCGAAGGGGACAGTATTAAGGTATGGGGCACTATAGGTCAATTTAGAGGACTATTGCAAATGAATATTATCGGGGTGGAACGTTATGCCGAAAATCGAAATTTGATACCATCCAGACAAGTAAATACCCTTAATGAAGAATCGGAAAGCCGCTTGGTACTTATGCGCAATATGAGGTTGGTCAATCCGGCCCAATGGACAGGAAATCCTGATGGATTTAATGTAGATATTCAAAATAATCAAGGGGATGTCTTTTCCATGCGCATTGCACGAAATGTATCCATTCCGTCACCTCCTCCGTCTTTCTTTGATGTTACAGGTATTGCTGGTCAGTTTTCAGGCGCTACAGCACCATGGTTGGATGGTTATCAGATTTTACCACGTTATGAATCTGATTTAAATCTTCTTGTTTCTACAAGAGAGACTCATGGCAGGGATTTTATAATTTCAGTCTATCCAAATCCTA
This sequence comes from uncultured Saprospiraceae bacterium, assembly GCA_964449535.1. GTDB lineage: Bacteria > Bacteroidota > Bacteroidia > Chitinophagales > Saprospiraceae > SLDF01. The sequence goes on along the minus strand of CAYUZA010000161.1, from coordinate 2,233 downwards.
CTGAACATTCAACAAATTTAACGAGCTCTTCTCAATTGGAGCAAGTGACTCTGCGAACTATGCAAGGCAAACTACTTCATCAATGGAAACCTGGGACATTTACTTTAGATATTGATATGACAGATTTTCCGGTAGGATGCCATGTGCTGGAGTGCAAAACATCGAAGGGAATTCGTTCCATTAGAATTATTAAAATTAACTGATGCAACGTTTGTAATGCATACTTTTTAGCTAAAAGTAATGGTGACTTTGGTTAAAATGTTGGAGACAAGGCTATGCTGAAAGTATTGCTTTGTTTTCAACCAATAACCTGTTAGTTTTGATGCTTATAAAGCACATTGATATTTGGATTTGGATCGTAACATCAATATTTATGCTCTTGGTTACCTCATTTTTCCTTCAACAATAATTTAGGATTCATGAAAATCGGCTTGGCATTGTCGGGAGGAGGCATTAGAGGAGTTGCACATATAGGTGTCATCAAGGCACTCGAAGAGGAGGGTATAAATATAGATATACTGTCAGGGACCAGTGCGGGAAGCATTGTTGCTACATTGTATGCTTCGGGTCTTAGCAGTGATGAAATGCTTGATTTTGTAAAGAAGAGTCAGCTGTACAAGAGCATTACCTTCAGTTGGCCTCTGATAGGTTTTGCTTCCTTAACGTATCTCAAAGAAAGGTTGAAATCCGTTTTGCCGGGAGAGGATTTTTCTGACCTTAAAATACCAGTTTATATTGCTATGACCAACATCAATGACGGTAAATTAGAGGTTGCTTGTGAAAAAGGAAATGTTATTGAATCCGTTGCTGCTTCTTGTGCTATACCGATGGTTTTTGAACCCGTAAAGATTCGACAAAAACTATTTGTAGACGGAGGTTTACTTAAAAATTTGCCTGCAAGTCTCATCAATCATAAATGCGATATTCTTATTGGCGTAAATCTTATGCCTAAAATCCTAGTTACAGAAGATAAATTGAAAAGTTTACTTCAAATTGCTGCCCGAACCTTTGAAATGTCTATCTGGCGCAATCAGTTAGATGATATACCCTTATGTGATTTGCATTTGGAGGTCAGGGGTATTCATAAATATCATCTTTTTAATGTAGGGAAAGTGGACGAAATCTTCGAAGCTGGTTATCATACTGCCAAGCAGCGTATCCCTGAGCTTTTGGAATTGATGGAGTTATATAAAAAGTAGACTTTCTAAAAAATAATCTTTAATGTCAACCGAATACCCAGTCGTATATTTGAAATCCGATAAGCAAATGGCACTTGCTCGACATCATCCCTGGATTTTTTCAGGAGGAATTGATGTCAGAAAGAGCAAGTTACATGCAGATATGAATGGCCAAATAGTCTGTGTGCAAGATTCTAAAGGAGGATTTTTAGGGCTAGGTCACTATAGCTTTGGAACTTCGATTGCCGTTCGCATGCTTAGCACGATGGACCAACACATTGATGCTCAATTTTGGATTGGCCGTTTGGAGAATGCGCTCAATTTGCGTAAAAAAGTAATTAAGTCAGATACGACAGGATTTCGATGGATTCACGGTGAAGGTGATCTTCTTCCGGGTCTGATTATTGATATCTATGGCAGGCATGTGGTCATTCAGACCCATACTCATGGAATGTATATGTCCTTGAAAAGTATTGGCGATGCGGTTAATGCTATTTTAGGAAATGACGTCGATACCATTTATGCGCGAAGAAGTGATGGGGGAGGTGAGGAAGGATTTTGGATAAAGGGCGATGCCATGCAGGGTGACTTCTTAGAAAATGGGCTTTGTGTAGTAGCTGATTGGCACCGGGGTCAGAAAACCGGTTATTTCTTAGATCAGCGGTCCAACCGTGAATTGGCGGGTAGCTATTCACAGGGGCTCCATGTTCTTGATTTATTCTGCAATATGGGTGGTTTTTCATTGCATTGTTTGCAAGGGGGAGCTGCTCATGTCACCGCCGTCGACTCCTCCCGAAAAGCTTTAGAACACGCCATGCAAAATGTGGAGCGTAATTTTGGAAAACAAATTCCATTTGCATATGTCGAATCGGATTGTCTCTCTTATTTGCAAAAATCTTCCAATCAATTTGACATTGTTATTTGCGATCCACCGGCCTTTGCCAAAAGTCTCAGTAAAAGGCATAACGCCGTGCAAGGCTACAAAAGATTAAACGTGGCTGCTATGAGAGCCGTTAAGAAAGGTGGTTTGCTCTTTACGTTTAGTTGCTCACAAG
>CAYUZA010000160.1:0-6349 GCA_964449535.1 uncultured Saprospiraceae bacterium | reverse complement strand
CAGGAGGGCTCCTTTTTATTATGGCTTTTTTGGCATGCCCTGCTTGGTTTAGCTTTGCTTAGACTGGAAAAAACATTTATCGCACCGGTAATGGGAACCCTATCTGTAGTACAGCTTGTGCTTTCTTCCATGCTTTTAGGAATATACATTGGGGATACCAGAATTGGCATAAATCCTTTTGTTTTATTGAGGGATGAAGTGGTAGCTCCTATTTTCAATCAGGCAGATTATCTTAGCCAGATTACAGGAAGTGGGCTTAATCCTCTTCTCCAAAACTACTGGATGACCATACACCCCCCTACTCTTTTCCTAGGTTTTGCTGCTTTAACTATTCCATTTTGTTATGCTGTAGCTGGTTGGCAAACTGGTGACCACAAGGGCTGGACAAAAGCGGTATTACCCTGGTCCTTATTTGCTGGTTTCTTTCTGGGACTAGGCATATTAATGGGTGGAGCATGGGCATATGAGGCATTAAGTTTTGGAGGATATTGGGCATGGGATCCAGTGGAAAATATGTCTCTAGTTCCATGGTTAATATTGGTCGCGGGTATTCATACAAATTTTATTGCCAACGCGACAGGCCATTCAATTCGTTCTACTTATCTTTTTTATTGGCTAGCATTTATTTTGATTATTTATTCGACTTTTCTTACCAGATCAGGGATCTTAGGCGATACTTCAGCTCACGCTTTTACTGAAATGGGCTTGGAGTGGCAATTGGTATTGTTTGTAAGTATTTTTTTCATTTGGGGCCTCATAGAATTAATCCGAAAATGGAAGTTCATTCCCCTACCCTCTCAAGAAGAGAAAACATTTACCCGTGAATTTTGGATGTATATCGGTTCTTTGACGCTACTCTTCTCTTCTATCCTCATTACTTTTACGACATCAATACCAGTGTATAACAAGATTTTTGATTTTTTAGGTTACCTAACAGGTCAAAATTTTGCAGTTTATCATAGAACAGCTCCTACTGATGTAATAGGTCATTACAATAAATATCAGCTTTGGATTGGTATTTTTATCGCTATTTTTTCAAGTATTGCCATGTATCTTAGCTACCGTAAAAATCCCGGGCAAGAATTAAAACGAAAATATTTATTAAATGCGGGTCTAATAATTTTACTTTCGCTTTTAATCACCTGGTTAACCAGTTCAACTTTTAATGCTACTGCCTGGCAGTTCAAATTACTGCTGTTTTCAGGATAGTTGGCCATATTGGTTAACATTTTACTCCTTACTATGCGGTTTTCTAAGGATAAGCGAATGTTATCATCTGCCGTTTCTCATTTTGGATTTGGTTTATTGCTTTTAGGAATTCTATCCACTGGTCTAAATAAAAGATTTATTTCAACTAATAGGTTTGCACAAGAAGGATTGATTGACGAGCAATCAGAAAAAGGATTGGGACAAAATATAACCCTGTTGAAGGGGGTTCCTATGCTTATGAGTGGCTACGAAGTCACTTATACAAAAGATAGCATTTCAGGAATTCATCGCGAATTTGAGATTTTGTTTAAAAAATATGCAGCGGATGGAAGCTTTTCAGACAGTTTCATCGTTACGCCCAACATACTATATGACAAAGATTTCTCTAAGGTTGCTGCCTCGAATCCTTCTACCCGGCATTACCTTTCTCATGATATTTTTACCCATATCCATTCTCTACCTCCAGAACAAGTAAATGTAGAATTAGCAAAGGAGAAGGAGGATTCCTTACAATACGATGCATACGAAATGAACATAGGTGATACATTATTTCTGTCTGACGGAGTTTTTGGAGTACTCGAATACATTGGGAGACAGACTACTCACCCTGATTATGAACCTAATCCATTGGATTATCTAGGCTCCATTTCACTTCGATTTTCGAAAGTTGGAGAAGATTCATCTTATGTTGGGTCACCGTTTATTTTATATGAAAATGGTAGAATTGTAAATGCACCCCATCAAATCAATCCTTACAGGTTGAAAGTAAGACTAGAAGATCGTTCATTTCTGGAATTATTTCAAATCCGAAAATCAGACCAATACGAAAGAATAGTATTGCCACTCAATGAAAAAAAGGCTTATTGGAATAACTATGTATTGTCGCTTGATGCGATTTCCTCTGGAGCAGCACATCCTTTGTACGCTCCAAAGCAAGACGATATCTCTCTTAGTGCCCAAATCAGCATAGTGAATCAAGATGGAGGAGATTCCATTTTTTTCAAACCTGCATTTGTAATTCAGAATAACCAGGCGGTTATTTCTTATGATTATTTTGATGAAAAATCAGGGTTAATTTTAGGCATACAAAAACTTGACCCCGAAAAAGAGGAACTTATTTTAAGCATAGCTAGAAAGAACTTGAATGATATCCCAATATATGTTGAAGTCGCAGAAAAATCTGGAAGAACTGATTTTATTGTTTTGGAAGCCATCGTTTTTCCCGGTATAAATTTAGTTTGGGCAGGCTCACTTTTGATGCTTTTAGGATTTGCTTTAAGTATTGGGTTGCGCTATGGTAGAAAATAGCCTCCATATTCCTCTTAAAATCGGAATTGCCGGCAGTGGCAGAATGGCTAGTTATTTACTTTCAGCGTTTGATAAAAACACAATTCGTGTTAGTGTGGTTTTCTCTCGAAATTCGATATCCTTGAAAAACTTGGTCACAAAAAAACAAATACCGAATTACACCCAAATTGAACAAATTGATATTGAGGTTGATATTTGGATTTTAGCGGTACCAGACGATGCCATCTTCTCAGTTGCCAATCAATTACATATAAAATACCCAAACGCATTATTCGTTCACTGTTCAGGCGCTTTCGAAACCATGCAACTATACGATTTTCATTCCAATAGCGCTTGTTTTTATCCTTTACAAACTTTATCTGGTGGTCTTCCTCCTAATTATCGATCGATTCCCATACTCATATCGGCGAAGGATACAACTAATGTAAAATTATTAAAAACTCTGGCTAATAAGATTAGTGAAAAGGTACTTGTTATTCAGGAAGCTGATCGATTAGTAGTTCATTTGGCAGCCGTTTTTGCCAATAATTTTACTAATTTAATGCTACGCCTTAGTCAAGATATACTTTCCTCAAACGGCCTTTCATTAAGTTTGTTGGAAACATTAATGCAGGAAACTATGGATAAAATAAAACGTATGGGGCCTAATGATGCTCAAACTGGCCCTGCTGCAAGAGGCGATCTTCACACCTTGTCAAAACACCGTAACTGGCTTAATGAAAATAAACCTGAATTATTGGAAATCTATAATATTTGTACACAGGAAATTATTAAGAAGTCACATTAACCATCATGAGAATTGCCGGATATATTGAACATCCTACATTGAAGATAACGATATTTCAATACCAAGGTAAATATAGCTTGAAATTGGAGAATAGTCACTTTGAAGAAACCTTCAAATTAAGAGAAGAGCTATTTCCATCTGTTGAAGCTGTAAGAGCATTAGTCACTAATGATTTTTTAGAAAAAGTACAGGACAGATTTACCCAAATGTCAAAGCAGATGAAAATGTATTTGGAACAAAGTAAAATCAATACTAATACTGATGAAGAAGAATGGCCCGTAATATATTAAACTATTAAAATAACAACATTAAGAACCTTCTGGTCTTATTTGATATAATTTGTCTCTGATGAAACCATTGACAACCTCTAGACCCAATGCAAAACTGTGGTTGTTATTGATTACTAAATCGCAATCTTCCTGAAAAGGCTTAATATACAATTCATAAGAAGGCAAAACATGTTTTTCATATCGGTAAAGGACATCCTCCAAGGGATAGTTCCTTTCTAACTGATCTCTTTTGATTCTTCTAATTACTTTAAGATTTTCCTTGGCGTGAATGAATATACTCAAATCAAGTAATTCTCGTATGTCGGGATCGTACAACACAAAGAGACCTTCAATTATAAGTATTGGTGTAGGATAATAGGTAATCAACCGTGGAACCAAATCCGGATTATTGAACGTATACTCATGTTTTTCAACTTGTTGCCCACTAACTAAAGAAAAAATGTCTTTTTTAAACTGCTCGTAATTTATAGAAGCAGGCAAATCAAAATTTTGTACACCAGCCTCATCAATGGATTGATCTTCCCGTCTTTTATAATATTCATCTTGGGAGATAATGCATACCTGATCCGTTTTAAATTGTTGTCTTACGGATTTAATAAAACTAGTTTTGCCGGATCCGCTACCGCCTGTAATACCAATAATAAAGGGTTTTGGAGCTGTCATGATGGCTTGTTTGCACAAAAGTATTAAAGCAGGTTGAAAGAAGGCAATATTTTTTATGGTACAATCTTGAAAAATACTATAAATGTTACTTTATTGCAGGCACAAAGCAATATGAAATAGATGGAAAGTTTAATGTCGTTTACTAGAGGGGCAGGTGGAATTTTATTTTTACTGGTAGTTTGTTATTTACTGAGCTCCAGAAGATCTGCAATAAGTTGGAGATTAGTAGGTATTGGAATACTTGCCCAGTTTGTATTAATGATTGCTGTATTAAAAGTACCATTTATCAATTCGCTGTTTGATTATGCAGCTAAATTTTTCTCTTCGATTCTCAGATTCTCTGAAGCAGGGGCAGTTTTTCTGTTTGGCGATATCGTCGGAAAAACAGACACTTTTGGTTATATATTTGCATTTCAAGTGTTACCCACTATAGTTTTTTTCTCTGCTTTTTCTGCCATTCTGTATTATTTCGGAATTCTTCAGAAAATCATTTTCGGTATAGCATTTCTGATGACTCGCACCATGCGACTGAGTGGACCCGAGAGTCTTGCAGCAGCTGCAAACATATTTTTGGGACAAACAGAAGCTCCTTTGGTAGTAAAGCCTTATCTCGAAAACATGAGTAAGTCTGAGCTCTTGTGCCTTATGACTGGGGGCATGGCTACCATTGCTGGCGGTGTTTTTGCCGCCTATATTGGGTTTTTAGGAGGAACGGATCCTGAAATGCAGATTTTCTTTGCTAAACATTTGCTCACAGCCTCTATCATATCTGCACCAGCTGCAATAGTAGCCTCAAAAATGCTCTATCCTGAAACCGAATCAAAAGATATAAATACTCAATTACAAATGAGCGGTGATGTAGGAAACAATTTATTGGATGCTATTTCTAGAGGAACAACCGATGGATTGAAATTAGCAGTTAATGTTGGAGCCATGTTATTGGTATTTACAGCTTTGATTTTTATGGCTAATGAACTACTCAAAGGATCGATCGGAGAATGGACAGGTTTAAACCAGGCCATTCAAAACGCTACTCAACAAAGATTTGAAGGACTTACCTTTACTTATATTTTGGGTTTAATTTTCGCACCTGTTGCATGGATTTTAGGTACACCAACAGACGATGTGCTAATAGTTGGACAGCTATTAGGTCAAAAAACAGTAATTAATGAATTTGTAGCATATGCGGAGTTAAATTCAATGCGAAGCTCAGGAATTGAAATTAGCCAAAAAGGTTTAATTATTGTCACATATGCTCTGTGCGGATTTTCCAATTTTGCATCAATAGGGATCCAAATCGGAGGAATAGGTGCCCTAGCTCCAGGACAGCGAACGGCACTCACGCAATTTGGCATTAAAGCGCTTATAGGTGGCACAGTGGCTTGTTTTATGACCGCCTGTATTGCGGGAATGTTTATAAATGGGTAGCCGATGAGCCAAAAAGCACCTAAGGCTACTGTTAAAAATAAGTGGCTAGACATTCATGGAGATCGTAGACTAGACCCCTATTATTGGTTAAATGAAAGACATAACCCAGAAGTCAGATCTTATATTGAGGAAGAAAATAATCATACTGCGGAAGTTTTAAAGCCCTTAGATCCACTCAAGCAAACAATTTTTGAAGAAATTAAAGCAAGGTTTACACCTAACGAAGTTTCATCCAAGGTTCTTAAAAACGGATATTATTATTATCATAAATATGAAGAGGGATTTGAGTACCCCATTTATTTTCGGCATCCAGAAAGCCATGAAGAAAAAGAAGAAATTATTTTAGATGTCAATATACTTGCGGATGGTCATGAATATTATGAAATAGGACGCTTAGTCATTAGTGATGATAATAAAATCCTATGTTTCGCTGAAGACACAATTTCAAGACGAATTTATACCTTACGCTTCAAAAATCTGGATACAGGAATGATGTACTCAGAAAAGATTCCTGGAACAAGCGCTGACATGGCATGGGCTTCAGACAATAAAACACTTTTTTACGTTCTAAGAGACCAGGATACACTCAGGGCATACAAAGTAATGCGCCACCAAATTTCAACTCCCATAGAAAATGATCATATAATTTATGAAGAACTTGATG
>CAYUZA010000159.1:0-6391 GCA_964449535.1 uncultured Saprospiraceae bacterium | reverse complement strand
TCCCCGCAAAGTCCAGGTAGGCCTGACTCCCCGGCTCATGCTTCATGATCATTGTTGTTTTCTTGTGCTTGCGGTGGGCTTTTAGCAGTTCACAGAACCACGAGTACTCCATGGTCAAAGCCCCAGAGGCAACACGTTCTTCCCACAACAACCGCCGCGTTACCCCGGGGCGGTCAAGCTCCCTCAAAAGCTCCTCAGCCATCGAGTCAAATTGCTGTTTGGCCTGCGAGCTCAAAGGAACTTTTTGCTCTAAAAGCCCCAGCAGTTCAGGTTCAGGCAGCGACAGGAGCTCGTCAAGCGAGTGATCCAATTCGTCGCATCGCGCCAGGTATTTCTTGACGGTGTTGCGGGCAAGGTTCAACTCGCGGCTGCATTGCTTAATGCCAATGCCGCGCGAGCGAAGCAACAACAGTTGTTTGATGTGCTGCATGGTGATGTTTCTTCTGGCCATCGCTTCAGGATTTGAAGAAGAAGTACTTCAACAAATCACATCCCACACACCTTCTTCAACACAAAATCACCGGGGGGTCAATTCACCGGAATCCGAGGGGGTCAATTCACCGGATTTCTAGGGGGTCAATTCGCCGGAATCCATGGGGGTCAAATCACCGGAATTCCACAGAACAACCTCGCAAATCCGAAGGGGTCAATTCAATGGAATTTCAGGGGGTCAATTCACCGGAGTCTACACCTTGAACCATGAAATCCACCTTAACTTGCTTTTATATCGTGTCCAACTGAATCCGACCACTTCAAATGAGAGAGGATCTGCAATTGGTTTCTGCAAACCTATCGGGCCGCTTCACAAGGGATTCACTACATGCGCTTTAATCCATTAAACCATCAACTATAAAAAGGAATTTCGAGGGTAGGTAAAAAGACTCTCAACAACATTTCAAAAACAGGCATCAGGCAATTCACAAAACCGATAAAAACAAATCCCTTCATTAAGAAAAACGTATAGTGATTATTTTCTATTTCCTTAACTAAACCCTTCCTTTCAAATAGGACTAACGAAAATATTTCAGTAATGTAATATGATGAAATCAACCAAACATTAGTCAAGCCTATGAACAAAACGCTAGTTTCTGCGATTTCCGAAAATTGATGAGACGAACTAGCTTTGTAAATTCCGTCCAGATACTCGCTCATGACAGATACGAATCTCACATTAAGCAACGAAAACGATATGACCCAGCTTAAGAAAAAAATGCCATAAGAAAGATTTATTTTTCCTTCACTTTCTGATTTCATTTTGGCCTTGCCAAGAAAAAATTGCGTTATACTCAAAGATATTGCCATTGCCATGATTCCAATAACGGTGAGCGCGACGATTTTCCTTAGTTCCATTTTACTTTGATTTTAAAGAAATTCTCCAGTAATTCAAATTAGCAATTTCCTTTGGTAGAAAGCCAGCTCTGAAATTAGGTGCTGTTGTTTCCCAAAGCACATATCGCTGATTATTATGTCGATAAGCTAATCCACTTATCGGTAAGTTCAACCCAATGATCGAGTGAGCGTAATATTCGCTAGTGAACAAGGCAACATCAAAGCCATAATGTGCGAGCATTGTATATAAAAGTAATGATCTTGTATCACAATCACCATTTAGGGTTGACATAAATTCGACAGGAGAGTTGATGCCAAACTTTTCAAAGCCATCACATCGAGCATTTTCTGACGACAGATATTCCTTTATGGCTTCATCTTCGTAAGAGTTTGGATCGCAATCATACGGAACAACAACTGAGTATGGAATGTCCTGTACGAAGGAAACAATAAGCTCTGCAAATCCAACATTTGAGAGTTGATTCTCCTGGCGAATACTATCAAATAACTGATATACTCCACTTAATCTATTTTTGTCGTATTCTCTCAAGCTGTGAATCATATAGTCATATGATTCCGCCGAATTAGAATCTGAAATCAGGTTGTCTTTAAAATGTTTTGATCTTACAAAATCGCTTTTCCTAATCCAAATTATTCCCTCATATTTGCTGCCTTCATAATCATACCAAACTCTAAAATGCTTAATCAAAGTGTCAATTATTGCAGTACTGCCAATTGTATCAATTGATGGTTCCATTCGAGTTTCTAACTCTTCGCTTTGATCTTCTATTAACGGTTTAGGCAGTTTGGTTTGCAAGTCATCAAAATAGAAAATATGCAATAGACTCGCTATAAACACCAATATAAACAAGACACTTAGATTATTTAATAGCCAAATATAAAATCTATTAGGTATGAGTTTCAACAAAAGCAGAATAAGCAGAACCAAACAGATTTCCGCTATATTCGGCAAAAACATCATTATAAATACAATACCAGTTATAACCAACAAAAAACCTATCACAGAAGAAGAACAGCCCTTCAGAAATGAAGTGGTTGGTGGATCGGTAAATGTCCAAGCGCCCCAATAGGTTTTCTTGTAATCAGAATAAAAAAACTCTTTTCGTTTATAATTGCCGTCGTATTCTACATTTCCTGTGGGGTCATTCGTTTTGATTAGCAACGGTTCTTCGTCGACGGGATTAGGAATGTCTTTCTCATGTGTACCTAGATATTCCTTCCGCAAATAAACTTCCCTAGTAAAATCAAGAACATAGCCTGTAATATGGCTTTCCACCGTCCCGAAAACTTCCTTTCCATCCTCTTGATGTAATTTCCGATTAATTTTTACTTCAGAACAAAAAGCTGGTTCGTGTAAATAAATTTCAAACACTTTACCATCCTCCTCCAAAATTGTTTGCAAAAGTCGTGGTAGCCTCTCACTTGGGATTCTTAAATTCTGTGCTACTTCAAATGGGACTCTCTGATAAACTGCATTCTTAAGCTCTACTTCATAAATATGAAAATCAAAGAACCTTGAGTGCTCAAATTGATTCGAATAAACCTCGTCAATTTCTCCCCAGTATTTCCCATGTAGCAGAGCCTTGATGTAGGTGCGTCTGGGTATTTCTCTCGCAACTTCTACTAACTTGTATTGTCCTTGCTCATCCGTATGGATTTCACCTTCAGTGCAATCGATAGTGTTTACAGCATCAACCTTTCCATCTATGGTTGTAACAATAGACCTATTCTCTGACCTGTTAGTTAAAAACAAAGACAGTGCAACCACTACAATAAAAATGCTCAGAACGGCGATCAATCAGCTTCCGGATAAATATGGTTCAGTAAATCTTGTTCGGAAAGCCTACAATCTCCTCGTGAATCAAGGATTGTACGAAATGGTGGATCTAACCAATATTCGTATTTGCTTACTTTTTCAACTCTAAGCTCGTTTTCTATTTCTTTGATAAATTCTTGATATGAAACTGGATTAACTTTGTGCAAATTACTCAGGTAGGACTTGAAATTCCCCGATGCTAATTTGTTGTAGTCTGATATGTTTGACTCTAATATTTCTCGATAATTTCTTTTGAATACCCCGTAGGCTTCCTCAATTATCCGCCTTTCGATGTTCGCCTTTTTCGGATAAAAAACACCCAATTCTCGGATTCTATATTTAAAATATATTGGAAGTAGAAATACAGCCATCACAAATAATGTAACAAGTATTGACCTTGGATTACTTGACAACAAATCTTGAATATCGAAAGCCAATGCCGCTGAATCCGGCTTTAGAAGGCATACATTCAACGGTTGTGCTATAATTACGGCCAATAAAACGACCAAGAAGATTCTAAGACCGAATGAGAAATAAAATTGCAGCCGTTGGGGTCCTCCTTCTTTTGCATTAATGACCTTCAATGGCAACGTAATGGGCGTAAATGTTGATAACAACAATACATACATATTACCGACGGAGTACACCCAAATTAATCCAATCCCAAAGTCAACAAACACACTTTGAAACAAATAATCTGCAAAATACAGAGCACTAGCCAAACTGCACAGCAAAATAGACAACATCGAAAGGCCAATCATCGAGAAATAAAAATGAGTTCGTTTGTCACAATTCTGAATTAGAGCATTGTCTTCACCCGAAAATTCGCATAGGTAATTTCTGACCACATCAAGAAGCTTGCGCATCGGATTTTATGTCTTTAATGTACTCGTCAAGGTTCGCGTTGATATTAATCATTTCCCTTTCTTTATACAACTTTATTGCGTATTCGGTTAGCTCTCTCTGAATTTCAGCGAGTTTCATTTTTTCAAATATGATCTTATCAGCCTCATGATTGATTATTAGATGTCGCTCCACTCCTTCTTTGTCTTTGTAGAAATCATAACGAACTTCAATGCCATTTTCCGCTCTAATTAAATCATCACGATTTTCTGCGAGATAATCGTAAGTCGTCTTATTCAACATTAGCTTAAAGAAAATGGGAGTCAGTTCTATGGACAGGAAAAGAAGAGTAATGAAAAATGTAATCCAAAAGCCGGCAACCTCATGAGCCAACTTTATCCGTTCGAGTAATCCATCTAGTCCATCTGCAGTTTTCTGACTTTCCTTGAGTGCATTGTCCAAACGTGTTTCAATATCCTTCTTTTCCTCCATTAATTTCAAATATTCTGTATTCTGCTTATCGTTTCGAATTTCTTCATCAACTTTATCCATCTGTGCCTTAATAGCTCGAGCTCTTGGTCCTACTGTAATTATTCTGGCTTCTTCAATATATTGAGATTCAAGATTTTTGTGGCGTGCTATCTTTTCCTGGATTCCTCGCTCATGTTTGTCTATATCAATTTTATTTCGGTCCAGTTCTACTTGATAATTTTTCCTAGTTTTTTCGATGTAAGCAGTTTGTTGCTCAATTTGCTTCTCTTTTAATTTGATGTTTATCTCGGTTTGAAACATTCTGATCTCAATGGGTTTGGAAATAGTAATCGCAATGATTGTGCCCATAATGATACGAGGAATGGCACTTCTAAATTCGTCCCAGGTAATTTTCTCTGTTCCGTCTCCCTTGCCTGTGCTGGTGACAATAAAACGATCAATGTTAAAAATCATTAATCCCCAAACTAGACCAAACACAAAAGACAAGGCAACTGTCGGATAATGAATGCTATCTTCAAGTGCAGAACCTTTCGGCGAGAAAATAGTATAAAAGGCATAACCACCCGCGAGCCCCGCCATTGCCCCTGTGGCAAAGACGATTCCGCCCAAACACATATACTTCACTTGGTCGCTATAAGTCGCTCGCTCTAATATGTAGCGATCTCCACCCGCAGCTTTCCATAATAAACGAGTGACTGCACCTACTTTGGGGGTTGTATAATAGTCTCTTTGTTTCATAGATAATCATGGATTATGAAGCATTTATGACTCATTTCGCTATTTCTCTTTTTCACAGAAATCTGTTTGAGTCCAAAACTCGGATGTTCAATACTCGGCCTTATTTTCGGGATAGTAATCCTTTGTTTTTGATTAACGAAGTCAATAATATTGATGTTTTCCGTTTTTACCTTGAAAGATTCCGAGTTTAAATGGTGAACCTTGTTTATATTGACATCGAAGGCTGTTTTCTGAAGTAACCCAAACACCTCAATTCGTAACGTTTCGTTTTCTATAGTTTCTAGATCTAGAACAATTTGCTTTGAAAAATCACAGCTTTCATATTCTCCTATTCTAAAGTAAACTGCATTTTCAAACTCAAAGTTAAGCCACAAGTAGGCATTGCTGAAATGCCAATATTTGTAGTAGCCTAGTGATTTTTTTTTTAGTTTACTGTCTCGTTTCAAAAAAATTTTTAGAAACCTTATCCCCTTGAATAGATGCAATTCAACGGATTTTAAGATTAGCCTTATTTTGTCTGAGAAAATAAGATACTTAGTCATGGGCAATCTGGTTGAGGGGCAACGATTACGGTTTTGGTGAGAAGGAATGTGGTACTAAGTTTTGTCTAAACGCTTTTCGTTGTACATCTTTTCATTTTGTGAAAATATTTATCTGGCTATCATCATTTTGATTCTTGTATTTCCGTAATAAAAAATACTTGAAGAACTGAAAGGCATTTTGGACAATTTTTAAAGGTAGTAATTGTTTTTTTTTGATCGCTGGTATGTTAGCCATCTGCAGGATGCCTAGCCTCTTTGATGAGGATGATGCCTTCCCCTTTTAACAAGCCCTGTAATGTGTCCAACTGAATCGGACCACTTCACTATTTCCTGTTTCCTGTCTCTGCGGAGCGTTCAAGGGAGGACGAATTTCAGGGTGATCGGGGCGATGGTCGAGGGGGGGGGTGCCGAGGGTCGGGGGAGGGACGATGACGGCATAGACGAGGCCATGGGTGGCCGGGGGGATGCAGGGACCGGTGGTGAGGAGGCGGCCCGAGGGGTCGTGCCAGGAGACCGAAGTCGGGGGGGACGGTGCGGAGTGGAGGAGGCGGCCCGAGGGGTGGGGCACGGGCTCCGCCGTGGGGGGGGACGGAGCGGCGGGCAGCGCGCC
>CAYUZA010000158.1:0-6416 GCA_964449535.1 uncultured Saprospiraceae bacterium | reverse complement strand
CCATATGCTTCTGAAATGTTTAGAAGATCTTTTTTCATAGAATTATTTATTCTCTTAATTTACCTATAATATCACCAAAGTGTTCAGCCGTCTCTGGCTTCATACCTAACGAAAACTTTTTTATATATCTATCTCTATCAAATTGACTCATAACACCTAATTTTAATACTTCATATTCTTCACGACTAAGATTTAATTTACGGTCAATCAGATCAGTGTAAAACTCTCCCCCGGGTAAGGTTCTTCTCGGTGGCTTTAAATCAATATAGGAAAAACCTTTAAATTTAGCATTTGGTCTATCTATATATCTTTGAAGCCCTGTATTTAAAAGAAGTATAGAGGGCTTTTTATATGGTTTAGGACTCTTATGATAGGAAAATACCTGTACTATTCTATACGTTTCACCCTTATATTCAATAGTAATAAAATCTTCTATTCTATCATGAACAGGGTCTTTTTCTCTTTCGAACCCCACAACGACAGGCTCTTTATTTGATTCTGTTATAAAAGCTTTAAAGTTCATCTAGTATGTCTCCAAAATGTTTTTTAGTTTCTGGCTTTAAATCTTTAGTGGCCGGGTTTCTATATACTTCATAATCTTTAACTAAATTCTTAAGCCATTGTTTTTGAAATAAAATATTATTTAATACCTCATTTATCATATTGTATGGCAGCTTCATTTTACTGTGTATATCAAATATAACATTATAGTAATTAGCGATACCATGAAACTTGTTACTATGCATGCCCGTAACAAAATCTGGATCTACAATGTATATTCCTATAAAAGTATCTCCACCTATCCTTCTTCTCATAGCTGGTATAAAATTTACCAATAAAAAATCATATAACCTATCACCTATTCTTTTATTAACATTTCTTAATCTATCATCGTCACTATATTTTCCTATATACTCTTTATTTAAATTTATTTGTATATAAACTTTTTTTAACTCATTCATGAGAGGCCCCCCATGATATCGCCAAAGTGTTCCGCGGTCTTCGGCTTAATATTTAACATATACACTTGTCTTTCTCGTTCAGTAAACTTTAATATAAAATCATTAATAGCAACAACATCTGGATCAATTGAGGTGACACCGTGCTTGTAAGATTTTAATGCAAACTCTTTAGGGTCGTGCTGAAAATTTATAACATCCTGCCTGGATCTATCGTTCCACTTTTTGAGTCTGTTTCTATCACCCATAAAATCAAAAAAACCCTCACCCTCGTGAGTTATTTTTATTGTTCCATCTTTTTGTTTTTTAAATTTAGGGCCTTCAAAATAATATATACCTACTAATATATTGGGCATTTCTTCATAAAACTCTCTCGTAAGATAAAACCTATTACCAACCTTCAAGAGCAATTCATCAGTCCCCTGATGATATTCATCTTCATCCCTCCACAAACCTAATAATTCAACTTTAGGCAATTTTGCCGCAGGTATAGCTTTTATGCTTTCTCCGAGATTTGTTAATATATCTTTAAATTTTTCTTCTGCTGCTGGCTTCATTCCATACTCCTTTAAACGTCTTTGTTTCTCTGTTATTGCAAAAGCTTTATGAATCATCTCTCTTACTTTCTCCCACCCTAATTTATCTTCATCAAAAAATTTATGATTTTTTATAGAGCTATCTTTTCTTAAGTCACCTAGCCCATGTAGGTGAACGTTTTTATCTATAGAGTGAAATAACATACCATCTTCATCCGACTTTCTAGCGTTATCAAATATTGATGTGCCAAATATCTCAGGCTCTCTATTATCCTCCTGCATGACGATTTGGTGCAGGTTATATCTTTTATGATTGTTTTTATCTTTAAATATAAAAGCATCAAATGCTGTTTTTGAATTAGTATTTGATATATGTCTAGAAAAATCTACTAACTCTACCAATGATTCAAGAGATTGATAAGCCTCAAATATTAATTTGGATTCTTTATCCATATGATTATTTACTATAAAGAAGTAAGTATATCTCCGAAGTGCTTATCAGTCTCTGGTTTTAATTTTCTTCTGACAAAATAATTTTTAAGCTTTTCTATTTCATCTTTAGAATATAACGAATCTAAAATCACTAACTCTGATAGATCATGCAAACCGGAAATAAAATATCGGCTAATAAGAGGCAACACTTTATCGTATATCTCTTTTCTTTTATGGTGGTCTATTAGCTTCATTATTAAAGCATTAACCACGGAAAATACCCAAAAGCCGCCGGTTGCAGGGAGTATTAAATTAAGTTTGTATTTATCTATATAATTTTGTTTAATATATCTAAATTGATTACCATCCTTGAAATAAGATGTATATACAGATACATAAAAGAACTTTCTAATAAAATAATCTGGAAGCGGGTAACCGGTAGCTTTTTCGAATAAATTACCCATCTTTATCAATATACCCACATACCCCTCTCTATTTGCGGCTCTATTATTATACGCTGCATCTATTAAATCGTTAGTAACTAACTTTATAAACTCTTCTTCCCCTTTTGTAAGTTGACCTATATCTAAATAGTCCATATTTTCTCTTAATATGTTTTTATAAGATTCATTGAAATTTAAACCTGTTAGTATATCTCCAAAGTGTTTTTCTGTTTCAGGCTTTAATCTAAAACCAGGCTTTTTATGAACTAATTTCCAATCTCTTTTTTGCTCTTCACCGCTAAGATATGATCCCTGCCTGTAAAACCCCGGCACCTCTACATTCATTCTTTCAAAATTTTTCTCATCTAGCTGCTCATGTTTATAATAAAAATTTTTAGCTGATTTAAATGCTACTATAATTTTTGAGTCGTTCGCAAAGTCTATAGATTTTTTTCTTCTATTTAAAAATTGTTCTGTCGCAGTAAAAACAAAAATATAATTGTAGAAACTATTTTGTTCAATATAATTTATAATTTTTTCCAATGAGTCGGACTTAAAGTTTACTAGAAATGTACTATTCACACCAGGAAAAAGCTTTCTTAGATCACTACCTTTATACAGAGCACCAATTTTAAATTTATCGAACAGCTTCATAAGTTTCCAATTATACCTCCAAAATGTTTTTGTGTTGCAGGTTTAAGAGACCTTTCAAACATATATTCTGTGTTTTTAAAATTGGATAATATTGCATACTTAACAAATACTTCTGCAACCTTACGTACTGTTTCTGGGTTATGCTTATAGTACATAAAAAGATAAAGCGTAGTATTAATTTTACCGGAAGTATTTTTACCCACGTACTCTTTTGCATCTTGCCCTTTTCTTCTAACACCAGAAGATATTAAACCCTCTAAATCATTGACATCAATTTCTGGATTATCGTAAATTAAATTATATAAAACATCAGAGTCCATATAAGGTTGCATTATTTCACTTCTTATCATATTCTTTACAGCATGGTCCTCATTATAGTCGAATTCCTCTTCATCAAAATTAAAGTTACCCGCAATTTGAGCTATATATTTTAAAAACAAATCTCTTACAACTTGAACTAGCTCTGTATCTTCTTCTAAGTATTTTGTAAGCTCTGTGTTAACGTTATAACCATGTTTTTGCTGTGCAGCGCTTACCAGTATATCTACTATCTTTTGCTCTTTAGGGGTTAATCTAAAGTTCTGTACCTCTTGCACAGAGGGCGTATATTCATGAAAAGCTTCAAGCAACTCTCTAAACGATTCATTAAAATTAAGATTAGAAAGAATGTCGCCAAAATGTTCTTGAGCCTCTTTACTTTTTAAAACAGGCTGCAGTCTAGCTTGTTTATATAGATTGTGATCGTATCGACTTAAGCCAGTTCTTCTATTAATAATTCTAGTACTTTCTTCTGTTATAATATAAAACATCCATTGCTTTATTTTAAACATTGTCTCTTCATCTCTAATAAAATTTCTCAAAGTGTCACCGAATATCAAATACGCTCTTTCCCAATCTTCAGAAAACTTACCCTCATTATATGTTAACATCATTTCATGGTAAGGCTTATTATCATCAATTAATCTCATTTGATCCCAATATAGGGAATTGTTATGTTTATCGTATGTAGGGGAGGCTGTTATACATACTAAAATTTTATTATATTCACCTCTCGTTACAGGACGAAATTCAATACCAGATATTTTATCTTTTGTAAAATTACGAGAGCTCACTAAATATACCTCCAAAATGTTTTTGTGTTTCTGGTTTTAAACCTTGCTCGAAAAGATATTTTTCAAACCCTTTGTGGCCGTGTTTGCCGTAAAGTCTAGCCACTGCGTTAAAAATGATTGCTAAAATTCTCATTCCCTTTTCCAATCTATCCTCTTCGTCTATAGCTTCTAATAATTGATCTACTCTAAACTTATCTGTATTGTCTTTACTGTATTGGGAATGAATAGTAAAGTATCTAGTTATATCATTTTTACCTACTATATTGCGAATAGCCTGCAATTCATCTTCCTCCAAGAACTTTATATAGGGGTATGCTAAATCATTATAAAAATTACCATAAAACCTATCTTTGTCACGTGTAGGGTCAAACCCAAACAATCTACTAAAATTTTGAGCATTTAATTGCATAGGGCTAAACCCGCGAGAACTTTTATATTTTTCTCTTTTAAGAAAATTCATATTCATGAAATAAGTTAAAAACTTTCTCATTCTATCATCTATTTTTATTTCTACAGATTCAGCTAACCCTGTCATAATATCACCAAAGTGTTTTTGTGTGCCTGGCTTCATAGTTCTTAATTGCCTATATTTTTTTAACTGTATAAAAAATTTACCATCTTCTTGCCATGCAGGTTCATCAAGCTCCTTCGCACTGCCCACAATAGCATACATTCCCATTCTAACTATTTCTTTAATTTTTTCTATATCTTTATAAACACCTTGAAAGTTATCCCTACCCCAACCATCTGACCCACCTAGTAATATGGTGAGAGATACAGCAATTTTACTATGCTTCCAAACAGAGCTAGCGTCTTTTTTATTAAAAATACGATCTACCATGGCTTTGATAGAAGGTTCTCTATCCATCTCCAAGAAAATACCTCCAATGTAATACCAATCTTCATTTCTAAGATTAGGTGGGTGACCTATCATTGAACAAAGAAATTTATAAATTTGTCTAGATAAATGGTCTTCATCTGGATAATGCAAAGCTTCGTCAGTATGTATACCTCCAGGTCTTGTAAAAGATTGTTTTGCTAACTTAATATAATAACGCTGTAAAAATAAAGAAATAAGAGCAACATACTCTTCTTCTTTCTTGGTTAGAGGGATAGGTTTATACCCATCTTCTCCTTTAAAGCGGGTACCTTCGAGTATTATTCGAACCTGTTCGTAAAATCCCATCTCATTATCTTGTGGACGGGATCCAGCTTGTATCTTCAGGGTTTTCTGGAAGTTTTAATGTTCTGGGCTCAGCTGATCTACCGAGATGACCTTCTATTTTTTCTAAGATATCTTTTAGACCCTCAGCTATTGTTGTGAGAACCGCCTTGGAGGACGTCTCTTCATCCTCATCAGAAACCTCTTTAGAAATTTGATTCTCTACTACTGTTTGATAAGCTTTTAATATATTTTGTGAGTTCATCGTGTTAATAAATATCTAAGTTTGTACATTATAGTCCAAGCATCATTGCTAGACAAGACTCTCTTTACTTCCTCTCTCAAGGTGCCGTTTGAAATTTTATTATTAGCGTAATTAGATATAAAAGACTTTAATTGATTTATATCAATATTTTTATACCTATCTAGACCAAAATTACCCAGATCCAAGAAAAAAGCATCCTCAACTTCATCAATTAAGTCTTTAATTTCCCCTAGACGTGTCTGGAACATATAATACTTTTGACTTTTTGTTACAGGTTGATCAGATACTTCAGACGCATTAACATTACTAGTTTCAGCAAAGTTTTCTAAGATTTTATCAAACTCGTGATACTCTCTCTCAGGCCCAAGAAGATTTCTATATTTAGAATTTTCTAAAATAGCTCTTTCTTTTTGATTTAACTTACGATTACCGTAATAATATTTTTCAGCTAATCTTTTAATTTGTTTATCTATCTTTTTCATTTTTTAGTTTTGCACCCTCCCCCTGCAATAATTTGTCTTATTTGAGGTAATACATCCTCAAGAAATTCTTTTTTAACTTTCGGGTCAAATGGCTCTTCGACAACAAAATCTAGCAAGAACCCTAGAACATCTTTAGGTACATCTTTGTTGAGGTATTCAAACATAATACATACTGCTTCTGGTGATAGATGAGTCATAATGCTTGCTAACCCGGTCATTATTTCTCTATCTTCAGGTGTTATGTTACCCCCCGAAGCTTTAGCATTAGATGAGGCAATTTTAAGCTTGTTAGTTACAAATACTATTAACGCTAAGTTTTTATCTAATGGCTGATCTTTAAGATACTTTTTAGGATCTTTAAGAATCTTAGC
>CAYUZA010000157.1:0-6431 GCA_964449535.1 uncultured Saprospiraceae bacterium | reverse complement strand
GGACACAATAGGGACCCCGGAGGGCTGCGTAAATGCGGTTGAAATTAGGTTGGAAGTATTACCAACCCTTAAAACTTTAATCGACGCTCAAATTTGCCAAGGTTCCCGCTATTGGTTTGATGGCACATGGTTAGATAGACCGGGTGTATTCGTCGATACTTTGAAAGCAAATTCAGGTTGTGATAGCATTGTGACTCTGAATCTTGTCGTACTAGATCGGTTATTCAACACAACAACGGTGACTATTTGTAAAGGCGATTCTTATAATTGGAATGGTAAATCCTGGGATATTGGTGGAATTTATTCGGATACGTTAACCTCCAGATTTGGTTGTGATAGTATTATTCAACTCAATTTAACCATTATTGATGTAGAGACTACCACTTTAAATGAAGCAATTTGCGAGGGTGATTCCTTGTTTTTTGCGAACAAATATATTAAAGAAGCCGGTATTTATTTGGATACCTTATTGAATATTAATGGATGCGATAGCATTCTACTACTGAATTTAACAAGATACACCACAAGTATTAGCGAATTTTCCCGATCCTTCTGCGAAGGTGATTCTGTGTTTTGGAATGGAGTATGGTATAGTCAAAATTACCAGCAGGAAGAATATTTTAAAAATTCTTTCGGATGTGATAGCATTGTTAGGGTAGATCTAAGGTTAATTCCTGCTTATGCTGATACGACCTTGGTTAATATTTGTGAAGGCGATAGCTTGTTTTGGGAAAATGAAGTTTATAAAGAAAGTGGCATCTTCCAGAAAAAATACCTGAATGAATTGGGTTGTGATAGTATTATAAGCCTATTAATTACCGTCAATCCTACATTTTATGAAGAATCTGAAAGTACAATATGCGATGGCGATAGTACCCTTTTCAATGGCAGATTTTATAACCAACCAGGAATATACATCGACACCCTCACTTCTCAAACGGGTTGCGACAGTATCCTGTTACTTAAGTTAAACGTGCTTCCAACTTTTATCAATCAGGATTCTGCGCAAATCTGTGAAGGCGATAGCCTATTGTTTTTTGGGCAGTTCCTTTTTGATTCAGGTAATTATTCCAAAGTATTTTCTTCGACCAATGGGTGTGATAGTGTGTTTAATCTAGTCCTCAATGTTTTACCTATAGCTTTCGACACCTTGAATGTAACCATTTGCCCTGGGGAAATATTTACAGCTCATGGAAAAATATTTTCATCCCCTGGTTTTTATTCAGATACTTTACAAAGTGCTTTGGGATGCGATAGTTTGTGGTTTCTGGATTTGAAATTTTACAATGCTTTGCCATATACCATAAATGGCAATCGTGAAATATGCTGGGGAGATACCGCGACAATTGAAGTTAAATTTGATCACGGTAGGATTACCTGGGCCAATGGATCTAATGATCCTATTATCCGAATTTCCTCACCGGGTTGGTACACATTTACTTTAGTTGATACAATCACAGGTTGTGTTACGGTTGATTCTGTGCAGATCACTCAATTTGCCCCAATTATTTGGACCCCAGGGGAGGACAAATGGCTGAGCTGTAAAGATACATCAGTACAAATTGGTCCAATTATTAGAGTAAATGGTGTATATGAATGGGAGGGACCTGGAATCAGCAATAAAGATCGTAATCTTCCAAGGCCGATTGTGGCGGAAGCCGGAACATACACTTTGTTATTCACAGATAGTCTAAAGTGCCCATTACTTGATACCATGGTCGTGGCAGCTCAGGAACCACTTCAAAATGCAGATATCAACATACTTGAAAGCTGCCCGGATCAGCCTACTGGTATCATAGAAGTAATAAATATTGAAGGCGGGGTGCCTCCATTCACTTACAAACTTATAGGAACACAGCAATTTGAAAATACAACAGGTGTCTTTCGCAATCTTGAACCGGGTTTATATCGGTTAGTAATTACAGATAGCCTAGGATGTTCATGGCTGTCAGAATCTTTACGAATTTCAGAATATAACCTCTGGTTAGACCTTGGCCCCGATATCACTATTAGATTAGGCGAGGAGGTTAAGCTTAATCCTGAATTTACAGGTGGATTTGCCAATGTATTGGATTATAACTGGGAGCACAATAGATGGTTTGATTGTCCAAAATGTTGGCAACCAACGGTTCGACCGCCACAAGATGAGTTGTATACATTAACAGTAGTCGATTTGAATGGATGTTACATTTCTGATCAAATTAGAATTACCGTAGATAGAGAGGTAGGAATTTTTGTGCCAAACGTCTTTACCCCCGATAGGGATGGGATTAACGATAAGTTGACGGTATTTACAGATCCATCGATTGTGTTGGTAAAGGAGCTACATATTTTTGATAGATGGGGCAATCATGTATTTGAGCTGTACGATTTCGAGCCGAATAATCCGTCTATAGGTTGGGACGGCACCTTCCGAGGCATGGCTATGGATCCGGCCGTTTTTGTATATTATACTATTGTAGAATTATTTGATGGCACTACCGCCTTAAAAAAAGGAGATGTTACACTTCTTCGTTAGTGACATTATACCCTTCCAGTCTGATTCACACCTTTTTATTCAAATTATTGCGATATCGGCAATTTGCCGGGCAGATCTATACATGCTCTGCAAAGTTTAAATTGTACTATAAAAAAAAACGGGACTCTCTGCAATCAGAAAGCCCCGCACTAACTCAGTTCAATTAAAATAACGTGTTTATTAGTACTGCTCTAACATATATTTTATAATGTCTGTGCTGGTTACAATACCCACTATTTTCCCCTCATCAACAACGGGAAGAGAGTGAAATTCTTCATTCGCCAAAATTTCTGCTACTTCGCGTATAGAAGTATCTGAGGATACTGATTTAGGATGCTTTGTCATCAGTTGTTCGATACTCAGCAAATCTAATACAGCTTCTTCACTGCTGCCTTGATTTTCAAATATAGAACCAAAGCTCAATTTTGTAATATCGGTCTTACTTATTATCCCTGTAAGCTCACTTCCGCTTACTACAGGAATATGGCGAATTCCTTCTCTTTCCAAGAGTGATTTCACTTCTCTTAGGCTTTGGGTTTTATTAACTGAAATGACTGATTTAGCCATTATGTGGGATACGGGTTCTCTTTTTTTCATGATGTTTTGATTTTAATTTCACTGCGAAGTAAGGACTTAACTAATAGCGTATAAATGACCTGTGTCAGCAAGTTTCCTGATTTTGATCATGATGGGCATTGTGGCAGTACAAATTGGCATGAATCATAATCAGAACATGATCTAACGTTTTAGCTTTAAATCATATTTTAATAATATATTATTTGTATTTAATTGATTGATTTGTTTGTGTACCTTTGTGTTTTGTTTCATTAAGGTTCGTCTTATGTATGCATATATTCGGGGCAAGATTACCCAAAAACACCCCACACATGTTTATTTGGAGGCTGGAGGTATTGGTTATCACGTCCATATTTCCCTTCATACTTTTTCTCGCATAGAAAATTTAGATGAAGCCTGTCTGCAGGTTGCGCTTATTGTCAAAGAAGACAGCCACACTTTATTTGGTTTTTTCGAGGAAGAAGAAAAAAATCTATTTTTGCTGCTGATAGGAGTATCTGGGGTAGGATCCAATACTGCACGTATTATATTATCTGGTATGACGCCGGAAGAAGTACGCCGTGCTATTGCTGCCGATCAACCCACAGCGTTCCAAAAAGTAAAAGGAATTGGCCCCAAAACAGCCAAACAGATTATTTTGGATCTAAAAAGTAAAATAAGTAAAACATCAGATCAGATTTCTGAAATAACGGCTACCCGAGACAATAACGCAGCAGATGAGGCGTTATCAGCCCTATTGGCTCTTGGTTTTCAACGTCAAAAAGCGCAAGTAGTTTTGCAAGGCATTTTGAAATCGAACCCCGAGTTGACCACAACAGAACAACTGATTCGCATGGCTTTAACACAAATGGCCTAAAGTGAAAATGTTAATTTTTGAATACTAAAATGTTAATAGACGGAAAGCAGCGTTTTATAGTTTGTATCCGAACGAATATAGTCCCCGGCCATTAAGTTATGAGAAGACCCCTGATCAGTGTTTTTTTAGTTTGTGCAATTGGAATCAGTTACGCGGCTTTTTACTCCTTTTGGGACAGTAAGCCTATAGCATGGATTTTCAGACCGGTTGGTCCCGGTTTTTTACCACCCTCACCTGATACTATTCCATTTAAGGATAGGGAAGATAATGATATGGGCCAAAGGCAAAACCCAATCGACCTTCGAGATCCCGATATTATCGAAAAGGAAATAGAATATGATGCTGAGTCAGATCGCTACATTATCCGGGAGCGCATAGGTAATGATTTTTATAGAGCACCCACTTACATGACTTTTGAAGAGTACATGGAATGGCGAGCCCAAAAGCAACAGCGCGATTATTTTGCCCGCATGGCAGGACTTGGAGGTACAGATCGCAACATTAGACGAGACCCTCTTTCTAGAGTAGATGTCAGTCGAAATCTGGCTGATCGTATTTTCGGTGGATCGGAGGTGAATATAAAACCCCAAGGTAATATTGATATAACCCTCGGTGCAAACTACCAAAAAGTAGATAACCCAGTATTGTTGCTAAGACAGCAGCGCAATACTATTTTTAATTTTGATATGCAAATCAATATGGGAGTTACCGGTTCCATCGGTAAAAAACTCAAATTGAATGCCAATTATAATACTCAACAGACCTTTGATTTTGACAATCAAATGCGATTGGAATACGATTCACAAGAATTTTCTGAGGATGAAATCATAAAGAAAATTGAAGCTGGTAATGTTAGTTTACCGCTTAAAAGTGAACTAATCACAGGTGCACAGAGTCTTTTTGGCGTAAAAACAGAAATGCAGTTCGGTCGGCTAAGACTGACTGGTATTGCTTCACAACAACGTTCCCGAAATAAAACACTACAATTGGACGGTGGTTCTCAACAGCAATTTTTTGAGCTTCGCGCCGATGAATATGATGAAAACAGACACTTTTTCCTTTCCCACCTTAATAGGGAGTCTTTTGAAGGTGCATTGGAAGATTTACCATTGATAAAAAGTCTATTTAAAATAAACCGACTAGATGTCTATGTGACCAACGAGCGTAATCAATCTGAAGGTGTGCGAGATATCTTGGCACTCTCTGACCTTGGAGAATTAAACAGACTTACCTCCTCAAATATCACACCTGGTCCTGGTGCTGGAAATTTAGCCATCAATAGTACATTGGTACTTCCATCTAATGATGCTAATACCCTATACGAAGAGTTATTAAACTCGCCAAATTCCCGCTATCTCGACCAAACCGTACAATTCTTGGAGTCTGCTCCTTACTTTTTTCAGCAAGCAAAAGATTTTGAAAAGGTACGTGCCCGTAAACTCAATACTTCCGAGTATTTTTTTAATCCTGACCTGGGTATTCTCTCCCTTAATACCGCCTTACGACCTGACCAGGTTCTTGGTATTGCTTATGAATATGTATACAACGGACGTACTTATAGAGTTGGTGAATTTGATAATGAGATCCCATCTACCAACAACGATACCCTTGGAGTCATTTTTGTTCGAATGCTAAAATCTACTACTCCACGGGTAGACATTCCTAACTGGCACCTGATGATGAAAAACGTCTATAATATTGGGGCATATCAGGTCAGTCAGGAAGATTTTCGTTTGGATATATTTTATGATGATCCAGGTGGAGGTTTTAAGCGCTTCTTACCAAGCTCTAATCTCGCAAGTGAGCCATTAATCCGCGTGTTTAACCTAGATCGGCTCAACCCCAATGGAGATCCCGGTCCCGATGGAATTTTTGATTTCGTAGATGGAATCACTATAAATACCAGAAATGGACGGGTAATGTTTCCTGTATTAGAGCCCTTTGGCAGTACGCTCAAAAACAGAATTACTCAGCCAGCACAACAAGAGCGTTATGTCTATCAAATGCTTTATGACTCCACTGTAACCAGAGCTAGAGAATATCCCGAATTGAATCGTTATCTCATCAAAGGATCGTATAAGTCTAGTATATCTAATGAAATATCTCTAGGGGCATTCAATATTCCTGAAGGTTCAGTTCGGGTTACGGCTGGCGCCAACCAGCTCATTCAAGGTGTAGATTATGAAATTGATTATAGCCTTGGACGGGTTCGCATCCTCAATGACGCATATCTTCAACCAGGTAATCGAGTGAGTGTAAGTTTTGAGGATAATGCATTGTTTAGCTTTCAACAAAAAACAATGCTAGGTCTCCGAGCTGAGTATATGGTGAGCAAAAAACTCAATCTTGGTGCTACTTTTCTTAACCTTTTCGAAAGACCCTTTACTCAAAAAGTCAATCTAGGCGATGACCCCATAAACAATAAAATATATGGTTTTGACTTCAATTACAGCGATGAGGCTCCCTGGCTGACACGTCTTG
>CAYUZA010000156.1:0-6435 GCA_964449535.1 uncultured Saprospiraceae bacterium | reverse complement strand
AGGGAGTTCTTGGATTCAATGAGTCTAAATACTACTGGATGGATGAAGGTTTTACTTCTTATGCCTCAGAGAGAGTCATGAATCATTTGGCTGGTAAGGGTTTAATCAAAGGTGAACCTAAGGCGATCCATGAACTTTATAAAAGTTCTTACACTGGATATGCAAACCTGGTAAAATCAGGACAAGAAGAACCTCTCAGCACCCATGCAGACCATTTCAATTATAACACATCTTATGGTATAGGTGCATATTCCAAAGGTGCATTATACCTTCATCAGTTATCAGGCATTATCGGACAAGATTTGCTGGACAAAACACTGCTTGATTTTTACAATATCTGCAAATTCCATCATCCGACAGATTGGGATTTCATACGCCTGGTAGAAAAAAATAGCGGAATGCAACTGAAATGGTATAACGACTACTGGATATATTCCACTAAAAGCATCGATTACGAAATTGCAAACGTAAAAAACACAATCGATAACCAAACAACCATACAGTTAAGACGAAAAGGAGATATGCCAATGCCGTTGATCTTAAAAGTAAAGACTAAGGAAGGCCAGGAAAAACAATACAACATACCGCTCAATCTCACATTCAAAGAAAAGATCAACAATACCTTAATTGATTATGCGGAAATACGAACATTCTGGTATTGGCCTAATCTTACGTATGACCTGAATATACCCTACAAAATGGAGGACTTAGAATGGATACAATTGGATCCTGAAAATAAAATGATGGATATCGATCGTACAGGACATCGATTCGATATCCAGAATTAAAGGGTAATAATCATTAATTATTTAAAGTGCACGCCGGATAAAATGATGGCTTACCCATAAAGCCTTAAAACTAACCTATTGAGGGAACTTCCACGAGGTACTATTTACCAAAAGTAATTAAAATACTATCCTTGAGCAAAGGAATATTAAGTTTGACTTCTCTCCACAAAATTTTAGGCTCCATAAATAAGATTTCAAGATCCATTTGGTTTTTTACCGATATAAAAAAGTCAAGAATTTTGTCATTTTCAACAGTATCCCATTTCATAAAATTGAGACGCAGTCCTATAGGTAGACTCAAAAATCCGTTTAACATTAGTTATTCATTTTTAATAGTATAAGAACAAGCAACAAAACGCTTAATTCCCATTGGAATATTCATCATACACAGAAATCCGTATATTTGACTTTATCTAATAAGCCGAATATATGAATCGAAGGCATTTTATACAACAATCAACACTTGGAAGCATGGCCATCATGACCACAGGGGCTGCAAATCCATTGCAAGTTGCGACCACCAATACAGATGAAATAATTTTAGCAACATGGAAGCCTAATGTACCTGCGGTGGAAGTTGCACATAAAACATTGCGCAGCACACAAAATGCTTTGGATGCCTTAGAAGCAGGAATTCATATCCCGGAAAGTGATCCAAATGATGTGAGTGTAGGGTATGGAGGAATGCCTGACCGCGAAGGCAAGGTAACCTTAGATGCCTGTATTATGGATGGTAATGGACGCTGTGGATCGGTACTATTTTTAGAAAATATTAAACATCCCATATCCGTAGCCAGAAGAGTCATGGAAAAAACACCGCATCTCTACCTGGCTGGAGAAGGTGCCTATCAATTTGCATTGGAACAAGGATTTAAACCGGAAAACCTGCTCAGCGAACAAAGTAAAAAAGCATATGAAGCCTGGTTGATCAAAAGCGAATACGATCCTTTGGAAACTACCCGGAAAATTCAGGAAATCATTAAAAATCAACATGATACAATAGGCATGGTGCTCAGAAAAAGCGACGGTCTATTGGCGGGAGGCTGTTCTACGAGTGGACTTGCTTATAAAATAAGGGGGCGCGTTGGCGATTCTCCTATATTAGGCGCAGGATTATATGTGGATAATGAAGCAGGAGCAGCAACTGCTACCGGGTTAGGTGAAGAAATAGCAAGGGTTTGCGGTGCGCATCTTATAGTAGAACAAATGAGAATGGGTATACATCCAACAGATGCATGCCGCGAAGCTGTAAAACGCATACAAAAATGGAACAAAGGCAAAGAAAATCAGGTACAAGTTGGATTTATTGCAGTGAGCAGCAAAGGGGAATATGGTGCATTTGCCATGCATAAAGATTTTTCCTATGTATTATCTAAAAACGGGGAAATTTCCACCCATGAATCTCCTTATTTGATTTCATAATGTCTAAGCGTCGCATAGAAATTTGCTGTTTTTCCTACGCCGATGCTATGATGGCACAGCGCAATGGAGCAGACCAAATAGAATTATGTGTAAACCGACCAGAAGGTGGTACCACACCATCCTATGGTATCCTGAAAATATTAGCGCAGCAATTAACCATTCCTGCAACTGTCATTATTCGACCTTCGGCTGGTCATTTTCAATATACCTCTATGGAATGGGAATGCATGAAAGAAGATATACAATTCTGTAAAACGCTTGGTTACCCTTCCATTAGTATAGGTTTATTGTCAGACAATCAGAAAAAATTGGATTATGCCAAATTGGAAGAACTTCAAGAAATCGGGAAAGGCATGAAATTAATTTTTCATAAGGCATTTGATGCATTACCATATCCGGAAAAAGCATTAATAGAGTTAAAAAACATGGGATTTACAGCTGTTATGAGTAGCGGAGGATCAATTTCAGCCATTCAAGGGGTAGAAAATCTCAAAAAATTAAAGTCAAAAGCCGACGAATACGGCATGGAAATTATAGCTGCTGGTGGGATAAGGACAATTAATATAAAAGATTTGATGAAATCAGCATGCGCTCACGTGTACCACTCTGCCGTCAGCTCATTTATAACTCATGCTGCTGAACCTTACGGAAACTCGTCAACATTTACAGAAAACGAAATTACAGCATTCATCAAAGTTTCCCGGGAAGGTGTGCAGTAAAAACCCCATTATGGATCGTCCCGGATTAATCAAACGCTTCTTGGCTACGTTGCCTGTCAATGTGTGGCCATAACATATCCTTGAGTGCATCCAAACCTAATCCGCTAACTCCCGAGACAAAAACTTTAGGAATATCAATAGTAGCGATTTCCTCTTTAATCAATTCAATAAATTCATTGTCAATTAGATCACATTTAGTAATCGCTAAAATCCTGGGTTTGTCAAGCAATTCAGCATTATAAGCCTGCAATTCTCGCAACAATATCTTGTATTGTTCAACTATATTTTCAGCATTGCTTGGAATAGTAAAGAGTAAGGTAGCGTTGCGTTCAATATGTCTCAAAAATCGATGTCCCAGTCCTTTTCCTAAGTGTGCACCTTCTATAATGCCTGGAATATCGGCCATTACAAAGCTTTTGCCATCGCGATACGATACAACACCCAAATTTGGTGTTAGTGTGGTGAAAGGATAGTCTGCAATCTCAGGTTTTGCAGCAGACAAGGCAGCTAAAAGCGTAGATTTGCCTGCGTTGGGAAAGCCAACCAAACCAACATCAGCCAATACCTTAAGTTCAAGAATAATCCATTCCTCCTGGCCGGGTTCACCGGGTTGAGAAAACCTAGGTGTTTGATTGGTAGATGTCTTAAAAAAAGCATTCCCTTTTCCTCCTCTTCCTCCAGGCAAAAGGATTGTCTCTTGAAGATGATCGGTAATTTCGGCGTAGATGTGTCCAGTTTCTGGATGCCGCGCAACCGTGCCTAAAGGCACTTCGAGTATAACATCCTCTCCATCCGAGCCTGTTTTATTATTATTGCTACCAGATTGACCATTTTCAGCAAAAACGTGTTTACGATATTTCAAGGGCAACAATGTCCATACATTTCTGTTTCCCTTCAATATAATATGACCTCCGCGACCGCCATCGCCTCCATCCGGTCCTCCTTTAGTGATGTATTTAGCTCTGTAAAAATGGGTTGAACCTGCCCCTCCAGAACCTGAACGGCAACAAATTTTTACGTAATCAATAAAATTATCGTTGGACATTGGCCTTATGCCTTATCAATAGCGGCACAAAGAAGGCCAAAAATATCATCTATAGTTCCCATTCCATCTATGCTAACGGCCAAACCCTTTTGATCATAATACCCAAATACTGGAGTAGTTTCTGCTTTGTAAACCGAAATACGATTGCGTATGATAGATTCATCGTTATCATCTGCTCTACCAGAAGTCGCTCCTCTGGATTTGATACGTTTTACAATTTCATCCTCCTCTACCTCCAGTGATAATAAAGTAGAAATGGACATCCTTTTTTCCTTCATGAGGGCATCCAAAGCTTCAGCCTGAGGTATAGTACGTGGAAAACCATCAAAAATAAAACCACCAGCTTGAGGGTGAAGTTCCATTTTGTTTTTGAGCATGCCGATGGTAATGCTATCCGGGACCAACTCTCCTCGAGAAACATATGCTTTTGCCTCTAACCCCAATGGAGTATCATGACTCATCTCATAGCGAAATAAATCACCAGTGGAGATATGAATTAATCCATAACGATCAGACAACCTCACAGCTTGTGTCCCCTTGCCACTGCCTGGAGGACCAAATAAAATAATATTAGTCATGTGTAATCTTTAAAAAGAGTCCAAAGATACCTCTTCTTCATTAGAAGGCAAAGCCAATTCGGAAACAACATCGCGAGCAAGTAAAAGACGTCGTCCCCAATAAGCGGAGGTGAACACCTCTTCAAGTACCACACCCCGGGTAGTGGCACTGTGAATCATCCATAGCTGATTGTCTTCATTTTTAACAACTAAGCCAACATGATGTACATTACCTTTGACTGCAAAAAACAACAAATCACCTGGTTGAGCTGAAGAAATAGGAACTCTTTTGCCCATGCGAGATTGATTTCTACTTGACCTTTCTAAGGTAACTCCAATTTGAGAGAACAGAAAAGAGGTAAATCCAGAACAATCAAACGCTTTCGGACCGGCGCTACTGTATCTATATCGGCTTCCTAAATATTTATTTGCCTGTTCAACCAAACCAGCTCTAATTTCAATTGCAGATTGAGCCTTTTTTGAAGTAGCTTCGGCATATGAAACCAAATTTTCTACTGGACTATATTCACGAAAGGCACTACCTACAAAAAACATAGGCACCATTAAAAAAAACAAAATCCACTTTTTAGGAAGATAAAAACGCATACATTATTCTTTACAGCTGGATTAATGAACTCATGCAAGTGCCAGTAAAACAGCAACATGAACAAAAATAACGGCCAAAAACCACTCGTAGCGCATTAATTACGCTAAAAGATGTTAATCAAATGTTATTCGTGATCGATCTTTCAAAAAAGGCAGGTTTTCCCTTAGATTCAGAAGCTCAGGCAAAAATATGGAAGTCACAAAAATACCGGACGCTTGCATAGCGTCTAAAACAATGCTACCATCAGGCCCTATAACCAATGAAGAACCAGAATAAATATGATTATTGCCATCTGTACCAATTCTATTTACTCCGATCACATAACATTGATTTTCAATCGCTCGTGCTTTTAGTAAATGTCGCCAGGCTTCCAAACGCTTATCAGGCCATGAAGCCACAAAAACGAGTAGATCAAATGGCAAAGCAGATCGTTGCCATTCAGGAAAACGTAAATCATAACAAATTTGAGGGCAAACTCTCCAAGTCAAGTAGCTAAAAACATTGGTTTCCAAACCTGAACTGTAGATTTGATCCTCACCCGCCATTGCAAAAAGGTGTTTTTTGTCATAATAGCGAATCTTACCATCAGGCTCTGCCCAAATAAAACGATTGTAAAAGCGATTTTGGTGAGAAATGATGAGACTGCCACAGATCGCAGCTTGCTTTGTTTTACTCATGTCTAACATCCACGCCACGGTCGGTCCATTCATCTCTTCCGCTAAGTCTTTAGCATGCATAGTAAAACCTGTGGAAAACATCTCAGGAAGGATAATCAGATCTAATCTATGTTGATTGGTTAATATAAGTTCCTGAATATAAGACAGATTGGATTCTTTATTTTCCCATTGTATATCCATTTGGACCAATCCCACTTCCATTGTTTGCATGTATACGGCTGTTAGACCTACAAGATACAGCAAAACCTCGAACACAAAAAAAAAGCGCAGTAATAAACCGCGCTTCTTAAAACATAAAAAGTATGTTATTATTTTTTCTCTGCTTTTGCACCAGCACTTCTCAATGCTCTTGGAATTTCAATTGTTCCAACTGGAATACTTGGAGAATTTATAATTTCCACTCCATCTATTCCAACGATGTCACGAACACGAACCGACTGACCCAATCCCAAATGAGAAACATCAACCGTTAATTCTGTAACCATTTTATCAGGCGTAGTCTTAATGCGCACTTTGCGTAGTGACTGCACCAACTTTCCACCAATTTTTACACCTTCTGCCACACCAGTAAACCTAACAGGTACATCCAATTTAATGGTACTTCCTGGTAGTAGTTTAAG
>CAYUZA010000155.1:0-6439 GCA_964449535.1 uncultured Saprospiraceae bacterium | reverse complement strand
CCAGTATCCGGATAAACATCACATCCTACACCTTTTTCTCTATAAAATTGGGCCAACTTAAAGGCATAAGAAAACTCGTTCTCGGAAATGGGTAAAACGATCAGAATAGGTCTGCTAAGGATCGTATCTGGCCATCGATTTAGCGTTTCCATAATGTCATATATACGCTCTGCACCAAATGAAATGCCCACCCCCGAAATACCTGTTAGGCCGAATGTTCCGGTGAGATTATCATAGCGACCTCCTCCGCCTATACTCCCCATGGGTGTCTCAGTTGAAACTACTTCAAAAATGCAACCGGTGTAATAATTCAAACCACGGGCTAGTGTGATGTCTAATTTAATGGGCTGGGTCATTGAAGATAGGTCAGCGAGTTCCATGACAGTTTTTAATTCCCCAATACCCTCCATGGCTAATGCATTGTCGCCAAGTATTAACTGCAGGGAATTGATATCACCTTGCGATACAATACAATTTTGGATTAGGTCTAGACCTCCAGTGGGGATATTTTTTTCCATCATTTCTTCACGAACGCCTTCTATTCCTATCTTATCTAATTTGTCCAGCGCAACCGCAAATGCTGTAAACCGATCTGCCAATCCTGCCTTCTCTGCAATACCTGCGAGTATTTTGCGGTTATTAATACGGATTTCAACCTGTAAATTTAGCCTGCTAAATGCAGATGCATAAATGTGCAGGAATTCTGCTTCATATAAGAGACTGTCTGATCCAACTACATCAGCATCACATTGATAAAATTCCTGGTAACGGCCTTTTTGGGGACGGTCTGCCCTCCACACAGGCTGCATCTGGTACCGTTTGAATGGAAAAGAAATATCTTGTTGATGCATAACTACATAGCGGGCGAAGGGCACTGTAAGGTCGTAACGAAGTGCTCTCTTACTAATCGAGGGAGTGAGCAAAGAAGAAGACCTGGATTCGAGTGCATTTTCGTCAGCTTTGGCCAAATAATCACCATTGTTCAACACTTTAAAAAGAAGCATATCGCCTTCTTCACCATATTTTCCAGTCAGGGTCTGCAGAAGCTCCATGGAAGGGGTCTCCAAGGGCCTATATCCATAAAGCTCAAATGTTTCCCTTATGGCGTCAAAAATAAAATTGCGTCGATAAATTTGATCAGGTGAAAAGTCTCGGGTGCCTTTTGGCAAAGATGGCTTTTGCATGAAGAGTTGCTTTTTTTAGAAGGCAGTATGAAATTGCTTGAGAAATCTTACATCGTTTTCAAAAAACGCACGAATATCTGTCACTTTATATTGAAGCATGGCCTGACGTTCTATGCCCATCCCGAAGGCAAATCCAGCATATTTCTCAGGATCGATGCCACAATTGGCCAATACAGCCGGATCAACCATACCACATCCCATTACTTCCAGCCAGCCTGTGCCTTTAGTGATTCGGTAGTCTGCCTCGCTATTGAGCCCCCAATAAACATCCATCTCCGCACTAGGTTCTGTGAATGGAAAATAGGATGGGCGCAGCCTAATTTTGGTTTCGGGTCCATACATTTCTCTAGCAAAATAAAGCAGTGTTTGCTTTAGATCAGAAAACGTAACGTGCTCATCAATGTAAAGCCCCTCGATTTGATGGAACTGGCAATGCGATCTTGATGAAATAGTCTCATTGCGATAGACTCTTCCAGGAGAGATAATCCGGATGGGAGGGGGTTGATTTTCCATCACATGCACCTGAACGGTAGAAGTTTGGGATCTCAAAACCCGCAAAATATCTCCTGCTACGTAGTAAGTATCCGTCATGTCACGCGCAGGATGATCATCTGGTGTGTTTAATGCAGTAAAGTTGTACCACTCCGTTTCAATTTCTCGATCCGAAACTACCTGGAAGCCTATTTTTTTAAATATATCAGTTATGCGTTGGATAACCAGATTTACGGGGTGTCTGGATCCAGTTGTAGTAGGATATCCTGGCGCAGAAAGATCAAGCCCATGACTTACAGCGTCTTGAGAGTCATTTTCAAGAGTGGTCTGACGCTCAGCGAAAATAGCTTCTGCTTTTTGCTTAAAATCATTCAGCACCTGACCAAATGTCTTTCTCTGTTCAGCAGGTACCTCTTTCATTCTTGAAAAAAGAGGTTTAATAATGTTTTTGCTACCCAGATATCGGATTCTAAATTGCTCAAGTGAAGTGGCGTCTTTCACTTCAAACTTTTCCATTTCCTGAATAAGTGCATCTATTTCTGCAAGGATATCCATAAAATCTATGTATTAAGTGGGTGTAAAATTAAGCCATTTTTGCAAATGCCGTTGTATTGAAGGGAAGATGCAGCAAATAACATATACTACAGCCATCAATTTAAGAATCAGTTCATTTGGCATTCTCCATTTTGTTTAATACTACTATCCGTTATTCTCCATTAATTAGGTTAATTCCGTATATATTTTCTTTTCATTTGAATGCTATTTATAGAGGTCTTTTTTAGTTGTAACCGGTTGATTAGGTTTGGTTTTTAAAAAAATACAGATATTTGTGGAATGAATAATCAGGGACTTACCTGCTATTGGACTCCATGGATATCGGAATTGTGGCACCGCGATCGGGGGACATTCATTTGGTTGGCAGCGCTCTTCAGCTTACTCCTGGGTGCCTTGGTAAGTCATTTTTTAATTTCAGTTTCCATTTTTGCCATGTTGCCAACGTTATTTTGGCGTTGGGAACGCATTGAAAATAGCTGGAGAATAAAATTAAGGCCTTGGATTACTTCGAAATACAATTTTTCTGGGTTCATTCCTTTTTCATGGTTCATACTTTTCTTTATAGTAAGTGTATTTTCAGCATTTGTTTCGGATGATTTGTTGGCGGGTTTGTCTAAGGTTCAACTTAGATTACCTTATTTGATTTTGCCTCTTGCATTTTGGGCGAATAAACGTATTGATCGTAAATCGCTTTATTTTTTTATCGGATTGTACGCCATTTTAGCAGCATTAATAGCAATAGGGGTGTTGGCCAATTATCTATTGAGATTCGATCAGATCACGGAAACATTGAGCCACGGCAAGTCAATTCCTACGCCATCCAATCACATCCGTTTTTCTTTATTTCTTGCATTTGGGGCATTGAGCTGTGGCTATATATTGTCACAGGCTCATTGGCAAAAAGCACTTAAATGGACATTGTGGTCTGCACTGTTCATTATTGTGGTGTCCCTTCATGTTTTAGCAGTACGTAGCGGCCTTCTTCTCTTTTACCTCGGCTTATTCTATTTGATGGTGGCCATCTGGTACACGCGAATGCCTCGTAGAATATTGTTTCCGATATTGTTGCTTACACCAGCATTGCCCTTTTTAGCCTATGAATTCATTCCCTCTTTGGAAAACCGAATTGATTATATGGTGTATGATTTGCAGCGCTACTTTGATGGTGATATTGGTTCTTATTCAGATGGTGATCGTTTGCGGTCCATGGTTGTAGGGTGGAATGTATTCAAGGATTATCCTTGGATTGGCTGTGGTACCGGCGATATAGAGCAAATTACAAGCAGGGTATATCTTCAAATATACGAGCCGGGAACCAATGTAAGGCTGCCACACAATCAATGGTTATATTTTATGGCTACTACCGGTTTGATTGGAACTCTTTTGTCCATGCCAGCTCTTATGTTCGCTTATTTCTTTTCTCCACGCACGGAAAGAACATTGCTTCATTTGCATGGGCTTGTATTGTTGGTATCCTGTCTTTTTGAAGCTACACTTGAGGGAACAAATGGCGTTTCTTTTCATTTATTATTTGTTTTGCTTCTGCTCAATCATCAAAAGAAGCTGGATGAATAGATGGTTCGTGCATCATTTTTCTCATTAACAATTTTCCTGCCTACGCTATCATTTATTTAAAACGATACATTTTTTACTGTTGACAGTGAAATAAAAAAATATATTTTTGCGCCGCTTTGTAAAACGATTGAATTGTTGTATTTTTATAAGGCAATAGGGGTTTTACAAACCCACGTCATTATTTAATCCTATGTAGTATGATTTCAACCGAGGCGATCGACCTTAACAGCGCTTTACAAGAGTATTTCGGATTTAACACCTTCAAAGGCAACCAAAAGGCTATCATTGAGAGTGTGCTTGAGGGCAAAGACACTTTTGTAATCATGCCTACGGGAGGCGGAAAGTCACTCTGTTATCAGCTGCCGGCTTTGTTGATGGAGGGTACAGCCATTATAATCTCGCCTCTTATTGCCTTGATGAAAAACCAGGTGGATGCAATCAGAGGATATAGCCATGAGAGCAATGTGGCTCATTTTTTGAATTCATCACTCAATAAGAGTCAGATTAAACAAGTCAAACAAGATATTCAGGACGGTAAAACCAAATTGCTTTACATTGCCCCAGAGACACTTACCAAAGATGAAAACCTTGATTTTTTTCAACACAGCAAAATTTCATTCGTTGCGGTAGATGAAGCACACTGTATTTCCGAATGGGGACACGATTTTAGACCTGAGTACCGGCGCATTCGCTCCATGATAGATTCCATCAATCAGCACATTCCAGTTATAGCCCTTACCGCTACCGCTACTCCTAAAGTACGGGTGGATATTATTAAGATTCTTAATATGGAAAATGAGCGAATTTTCCTTTCGTCTTTTAATCGGGAAAATCTTTATTATGAGATTAGACCGAAGATAAAGAAAGACCAAACCATCAAAAATATACTACAATTTATAAAATCCATGCCTGGTCAATCAGGTATTATATATGTTCAGTCGCGGAAAAGTGCTGAGGAGATTTCGCAAATTCTTTCTGTAAATGGGATTAAGTCTCTTCCTTATCATGCAGGTCTAGATGCCAAAGTTCGTGCCAAAACTCAAGATGACTTTCTGATGGAGGAAATTGATGTGATTTGCGCAACGATAGCCTTTGGTATGGGTATTGATAAGCCCGATGTCAGATTTGTGATTCATTACGATATGCCCAAGAGTATCGAAAATTACTATCAGGAAACGGGCAGGGCGGGTAGAGATGGTCTTGAAGGTAATTGTATCGCGTATTACTCATACGCAGACATTCAGCGTTTGGAAAAATTTCTACGAGACAAACCCGTAGCGGAGCGAGAAATGGGGGCGCTTTTGATACACGAAGTGGTATCTTATGCAGAAACAAGTGCCTGTCGCCGCAAGTTTTTGTTACATTATTTTGGAGAAGATTACGATGACGCCCGTTGCGCTAATATGTGTGACAATTGCAAGTATCCCAAAGAAAAAATGGAAGCAAAAGATGATCTGGTCCATATCCTCAAGGCAGTTGCCCAACTAGATGAGAATTACGATTCTAAATGGGTAACTGAATTTATAACAGGTAAAAAAAGCCAACAATTGGAAGATTTTGGCCATACAAAATTATCTTTATTCGGTGTGGGGCAGGAAAAAGAGTTGCATTATTGGCAATCTATCGTACAAAATGCTTTGTTGCAGAATTTTTTGTCTAAGGATATCGAAAAGTATGGAGTACTCAAACTAACTGATCAGGGCAGACAATTTTTAGAAAAGCCCGCGTCATTTCCAATTGCCATAAACCATCAATATGAACGAGCTGAGTTTTTTGATGATGAAGGAAGCGGAGGTACCGCTGTCCTCGATGTGCAATTAATGAAAATGCTTAAGGAACTTCGCAAATCTGTGGCTAAAAAACACAATGTGCCGCCATTTGTCATTTTTCAGGATCCCTCTCTGGAGGACATGGCCACCCAATATCCAATCACTCTGGATGATATGACTAAGATTACCGGAGTTAGTCTTGGAAAGGCTCAGCGCTATGCCAAAGAATTTTGTGACCTCATTGCCCAATATGTAGCAGAAAATGAAATAGTCCGGCCTACTGAATTTGTGGTTAAATCGGTAGCCAATAAGTCAAAGCTTAAAATAGAGATCATAAAATCAGTAGACAAGAAAATACCCTTAGACGAGATTGCTCGCTCTTGCCAGTTGAGCTTTGATGATTTTGTGGATGAACTTTACGCAATTGTTTCATCTGGTACTAAAATTAATTTGGATTATTATTTAGAAGATACTATTGATGAATATACTCGCGAGGATATTTTCGATTACTTTATGCAAGCTGAAACAGATTCAGTTGAAGACGCCTACCGAGAATTGAAGGACAATGATGTGAGGTTTGAAGAAGTACAGCTTATGCGGCTGAAATTTTTATCCGAAATGGCCAACTAAAATACAATGGTTTTAGATTCCGACAAGATGCGCATAGATATTATTAATGGTCCCAATCTGAATCTGTTAGGCGTCAGGGAGCCAACTGTATATGGGAATAAAAGTTTTGATGTATACCTTGATCAATGGAGAGTCGAATTTCCAAGTATCAATATTCAGTATTTTCAAAGCAACCACGAGGGATATTTAATTGATAGGCTCCATGAAGTTGGTTTTACTTCATCGGGTATTTTG
>CAYUZA010000154.1:0-6479 GCA_964449535.1 uncultured Saprospiraceae bacterium | reverse complement strand
CAATTTATTACCCAAGCTCACTATCGTAGATAGTGAGCTTTTTTTATTTTTAGCTTTCAATGTCTCTTCATATTTGATCACTTACAATTTTACGCTTTTACCATAGTGCGTGCTTTAATCGTTGCTTCTAGGTTTCCTTTTCCATTAGACAAAGGTGATAAATTGCGATTATTTCACCAGGTTAAATTTTTGTCCCAATTCGTTGACTTAGATTTGTTTTGTCTTTCAGATGAGCCTATCCTTGACAATTCATTGCAAACCATTAAACCGTATTTTAAAAATATACACACTGTTCATCATTCTTTTTGGGATAAAACTCTTGGGCTGCTCACCGGCCTTTTTAAAGGTTGGCCACTCTCAGTAGCATACTTCTATAATAAAAAAGCACATAATCATCTCTATTCGCTATCCTTTACTCAATCCTATGATATTATTTTTTGTCAATTGATTAGAATGGCCCCTTATATATCTAATGCAAAAACACCTTGTTTGCTCGATTTCATGGACGCTTTTTCTTTATCTTATGATTTAAGGAGTAGAAATTCTTCCAATTACATATATAGACTTTTATTTGCTCGCGAGAGTAAACTTATTAACACTTTTGAAGCTAAAATACAACACGATTTTGAATTGGGTACAGCCATATCCGCACGTGACGCCCAAGTTTTAGATTCCAGCTTTAATCATAAAATACAAGTTGTACCTAATGGTGTTGATATAGAATTTTTTAATCCTATAGCTTTACCAGAACCAAAATCAAAATATGATATCGTCTTTGTTGGGAATTTAGGTTATTTTCCTAATGTTCAGGCATCTCTTTACATAGTAAATCATATTTTACCCCTGTTGTTAAAAGATTTTCCTAACATTCGAGTTCTATTAGCAGGTGCTCGTCCTGGATCAAAAATTCGTTCATTATCATCTGATAATGTAGAAGTTTTAGCATGGTTAGAAGACATCAGATGGGCTTATCAGCATGCTAAAGTTTTTGTAGTACCTTTATTTACAGGCGCTGGTCTTCAGAATAAAATGTTGGAGGCCATGTCCATGGGTCTTCCCTGTATAACTACCAATCATGTGAATGTATCACTGGGTGCTAATGATGGCCAACATCTACTCATTGCAAACAATGCTTCCCAGTTTTCAGAACTTATTAAAACGCTCTTATTAGATGAGACTTTGAGAACAAAACTAAGCCACAGTGCGCGCCAGTTCGTAAATGATAATTTTACATGGGAAAAAAGCAACAAGAAGTTATTGGGCTTGTTTGAACAAATAACTCAAGCATAAAGATTAAA
Organism: uncultured Saprospiraceae bacterium; assembly: GCA_964449535.1. Taxonomy (GTDB): domain Bacteria; phylum Bacteroidota; class Bacteroidia; order Chitinophagales; family Saprospiraceae; genus SLDF01. Next base: position 5,181 of record CAYUZA010000154.1, on the reverse strand, counting down.
AATTACAATTTATGTTAAATAACATTGAAGAAGCAATTGCAGATATCCGTAAAGGAAAAGTGATAATAGTAGTGGATGATGAGGATCGAGAGAACGAAGGTGATTTTATTTGTGCAGCGGAATGTATTACGCCAGAAATTATAAATTTTATGGCTACCCATGGACGAGGCTTAATTTGTGCACCTATCGACGAACAAAGAGCAGATAGGTTGAAGTTAACTCCTATGGTCTCAGACAACACCGCGCTTCATGAAACTGCATTCACTGTATCTGTAGATTTAAAAGGAGATGGCGTAGGTACTGGAATTTCTGCTCATGACCGATCAAAATGCATACAAGCTTTAGTCAATCCTCTCAGCAAAGCCGAAGATTTTGCCAGACCTGGACACATTTTTCCTTTACGTGCTAAGTCTGGCGGTGTTTTACGTAGAACAGGTCACACTGAAGCAGCTATTGACTTAGCTACTTTGGCAGGATTTGAACCCGTAGGAGTTCTTGTTGAGATCCTCAATGAAGATGGCTCAATGGCTAGATTGCCTCAGCTATTAGATATTGCCTTGAAATTTGATCTTAAAATTATTTCAATCGCGGATTTAGTAGCGTATAGAATGCAACGTGAGAGAATAATTAAACTAGAGAAGAAAGCATCATTTCCTTCGAAAGGTGCAGATTTTCAATTACATGCTTACAGACAAATCACTACGGGTGATTTGCACATCGCTTTCACGCTGGGTGAATGGGACGTCGAAGAGCCAGTCATGGTACGTGTTCATTCTTCTACGGAAACAGCTGATTTATTAGGTTTGCTCTTTGATTCTTATGGATTAGAGGTTAAACGGAGCCTCGAGTTAATTAGACAAGAGGGTAAGGGTGTAGTCTTATTTATTAGACATTCTGAAAAACCCGATAACATTTTGCAAATAATGGATGCCTTAGTGCAAGGTGATACGGACACATGGTTTAAACCTGAACAGCGTGATTTTGGAGTCGGTGCCCAAATTATTCATGATCTGGGTATTAGGAAAATTCGATTGTTAAGCAGCCACCAACGCAAGCGAATTGGTCTTGTTGGTTACGGCCTAGAAGTAGTCGATCAAATTAGTATCAATTAAATCTCAAATTATAACGCTGAACATAAATAGAAAGGGCAACTATTTAGTTGCCCTTTCTATTTATGATATTTTGTAGTATTATATATTTTACGATAAAACTTCTTTTACGAGTGCTGCTGCTTACTCTTATTTAATGGCTGATTTTACCCGGAGTCCAGAGTCATCTATTATTGTTTTAGCTAGGTCAGCGTTAGTCCCCTGAAGCCTAACAATAATGGGTACATGTATGTCTTTCATGTTATTGTAGGCATCCACTACCCCTTGTGCAACTCGATCACACCTGACAATACCCCCAAAGATATTAATCAATATAGCTTTTACATTTGGGTCCTTTAATATTATTCGAAAAGCTTGTTCAACCCGTTTTGCATCTGCAGTGCCTCCCACATCCAGAAAGTTTGCAGGTTCACCCCCACTTAATTTAATAATGTCCATAGTTGCCATGGCTAAACCAGCCCCGTTTACCATACATCCTACATTGCCATCTAGCTTCACGTAATTTAAATCAAAAGATTTTGCTTCTACTTCTGTAGGATCCTCTTCGTCTGTGTCGCGCATGGCTGCAAGATCAGGATGTCTAAATAAAGCATTATCGTCTAATGTGACCTTACAGTCTACCGCTACAATTCGATCATCGGCAGTTTTTAAACAAGGATTTATCTCAAATAAAGATGCGTCAGAACCAATGAAAGCTTGATATAGATTGTCTATAAACTTTACCATTTCCTTAAATGCCTGACCACTAAGGCCTAGATTAAAGGCTATTTTTCGAGTTTGAAACCCTTGTAATCCCAGAAGAGGGTGAACGTATTCTTTATGGACCAGATGCGGCGTATGTTCAGCAACAGCCTCGATATCCATGCCACCTTCGGTAGAATAGATGATTACATTTTGTTTTTTTTCTCTATCCATGAGTATGGATACATAATACTCCTTACAAGCGTTGAAGTCAGGCGCATACGCATCTTCTGCAATTAATACCTTCCTTACAAGCTTCCCTGGACCCTCCATGCCACCTGGAGTTTGCGGGGTTTTCAACATCATCCCAAGGATATTGGTAGCATGGGAAGTACATTCTTTTGCCAACTTGACCCCACCTCCTTTACCTCTTCCTCCCGCATGGATTTGTGCTTTTACAATACACACTGGATTGTTAGTTCTTTTCATTAATGCATCATAAGCCTCAGATACTTCTTCTGAATTGGTAGCTAAGATTCCTTCTTGGATACTTACTCCGTAAGACTTCAAAAGCTCTTTCCCCTGGTATTCATGTAGATTCATATTGAAATATAGTTTTATATGACAGTTGTTAGACCAACTTTTGTCAATTATAATTAAATCTGTATTTGATATTATTGGAAGATTTTATTGCACTAATATTTTTAGTGTTGAAGTGCCTCCGGTGCTTGTTGCTCTCAATAAGTAAAATCCTGGTTTTACTTGAGGCAACTCTAAAGGCTCTCTAAAGTTTCCTGATCCAAAAAAGCGCTGTTCAGAATGAAGTACTAACCCTTCCATATTAATTAGATCAAAGCGTACTTGCAGCGGATTGTTGAAGTTCCCTTCTAATTGGATGGTTCTAGTATCCTTCAATAAATTGGGGAAAATCCTGAATGAATTACCCTCCAATTCAAAGGTTGAAGTATTAATTACTGCTCTAAAACGAGTAGCATCAGAATAGGATACACAGAAATCTGACTTGCTAATGGGCATAACCCGATAAAAATACTGACGGTTTTCAACCAGATTTGGTACAACGATAAAGTTTTGAGTAGTGACTCCTCTGAATTCCAAACTACCAAATATGTTAAATCTGGACACCTCCACTACAAATGAATCCGCATTGGCTACAGATTCCCATTCTAAACGAATATTTTGATGGTGAACTTCCTGATCCTGCGCCGGATAAACATTATTGGTCTTTCGGCTGCTTAGCAAAGGATATTCATTGTTGTCAATCATGAGTTTCTTTACTGCTAATGTATGTGTACGCATAGCAGTCATTTGATCATCTGAAAACACATCAGAGCAATTTGAATAAGACATTGTGTACTTCCCTTCTGAACGAAAACGCGTACCGACTGGGTCAATTTGTTCAACTGGACTAAGACGATTGCTATTGCAATTCCAAATATAATTGAGGTAGTCTGATGGTGTGCCACAAAATCCGTCTGCTGCTTGTGTGCAGTTTGAGCGGTCTACGCGCTCAACCGCTACTGGATTTCCTGTAAATGTAACAATGCTGGGAGCCTGTTGACCAGCTTGATAAGTTGGATCTGGACCTTCCCAACCAAAAAATGTGTGCGGCAAAGTCATTGCGTGTCCCATTTCGTGAGCCCATGTACTATTGCGGCCCCTGATGCAGGAGTTGCGCAAAAATATCCTATCGCCGCCCAATGTAGCATATCCACAGTTGCCAGCAGCGTTGTTGTCAATGTAACAATTTATGGTATTTGGAACACGTGTCGCTCCATAAATGAAATTTCCAATAGTGAAGGTCTCATGATTATACCAAGTAGTATTATTATGATACCTTATATTTCCTTTAATAAAAAAGTTTATGTTTAAAGGGGCGAACAATTCGTTAAGGTAGCAGAGAGACTGCATTAAATCAGTCGTTCCATAATATCCTGATCCGTCATTTCGTCCTATGATATGCATGGTGAGCGGAATCTGGATTTGCTCATTATTGTTCCTAAGATGCGCGTAAGCCCCAGGATTTGCTTGAAACTCTCTCAACCAAGCTGGAATGGAATACTCTTTTAGACCACAAAAATTGACTGGAGTATTTTCTTGTGCCGATGCAAAATTCGCTAAAGACAATAATCCTGCTAGAAAAATAATTCTGAAAAATTGCATAAAATGGTTTTGTGTATAGTTCAATTAGGTTTATAACGTCCTGATAAGGCAATAAGTTGGGCCAAAATTAAGAATTTTATCCAGCCGGAGAGGTTTTTTAAGGCAAATTATTGGCTATGCCGATTATACCTTATTTTTGCACACCCGCAAGCTTGCGGATATTGTTCAATCACATAAAAAACAGCATAATGAAAAAAGTAACCGTAATAGGTGCAGGTAATGTAGGTGCTACCGTAGCCAATGTTTTAGCGCATGAAGATATTGTAAAGGAAATAGCGCTAATTGACATTAAAGGCGATACTGCAAAAGGCAAAGCACTTGATACTTGGCAGCAAGCTCCCATTGGCAATTATTCCACGCTTCTGCATGGTTCTGATGATTACGCAATAACTGAAGGTTCAGATGTGGTGGTTATAACAGCAGGATTGCCCAGAAAGCCAGGTATGAGTAGAGACGACTTGATCGCCACCAACGCTAAAATAGTTAACGGAGTTACTGAATCTGTTTTGAAATATTCAAAAAATCCAATCATTATTGTGGTTTCTAATCCGCTAGATGTCATGACCTACGCAGCATACAAAACGAGTGGTCTAGATGCGAGTAGGGTCCTTGGAATGGCTGGAATTCTGGATACCGCTCGTTATAGAGCATTCCTGGCTTCCGCATTGAATGTTTCACCAAAAGATATACAAGCTGTTTTGATGGGTGGACATGGAGACACGATGGTTCCTCTTCCACGGTATACAACCGTTGCTGGTATTCCTGTTACTGAATTGATTGATTCAGATTCGTTGGATAAAATTGTTGAACGCACCAAATTTGGTGGAGGTGAATTAGTACAATTGATGGGAACTTCTGCATGGTATGCGCCGGGTGCTGCATCCGCCCAGATGGTTTCAGCTATTGTTCGTGATGAACAGAGAATCTTCCCATGTTGCGTAATGCTAAATGGAGAATACGGAATGAAGGATATTTGCCTAGGAGTACCTGTAAAACTTGGTGCGAATGGTGTTGAGCAAATCATCGAATTGAAACTGGACGAAGCAGAAATGCAACTACTCAATGAGTCAGCCAAAGCTGTAAAGCAAGTGATGGACGTGTATGATGCTATGTCATAATCGGTAGAATGAAATTTTATTTGGAGGGTTTGTGGTTTCTTTCATAGCTACAAACCCTCCATCGTTTCATTACTGCTGCATGATATTCTTTG
>CAYUZA010000153.1:0-6539 GCA_964449535.1 uncultured Saprospiraceae bacterium | reverse complement strand
CGGTTAACGGTTTTTGTTGCATTAATTTTTAACATCCAATTTGTAAGTTCGTAGCACGAATCTATTACTCAAATTACTCAAGATCGTGACCCAAGAATAAAGTAAAAAGCGTCAAATCACCTAATACGTCCAACAAAATTAACCTTATTACCCTATATTGGCATTAGAATTAATCGTAATTTTCCACCACAAAACGGATAAAACAGCTAAAATAATGACCATAAAATTTGGAACCGACGGTTGGCGCGCTATTATTGCCAAAGAATATACAGTAGAAAATGTGATACGAGTTGCAGAAGCTACAGGTCGCTGGATGCTTAGCCAGGGACATTCTAAGGCAGTAGTAGGTCATGATTGCCGATTTGGGGGTGAAATGTTTGCAGAAACTACAGCTGCCACATTAGCGACACTGGGAATTCATGTACGGTTGGCTCGTGGATTTGTGTCAACTCCAATGGTTTCGCTCGGTGTTGTAAAAGAACAGGCAGATATGGGCATAGTCATAACTGCTTCACACAATCCGCCTTCATACAACGGCTATAAATTGAAATCTGCCTATGGGGGCCCTACAATACCTGCAGACATCACTGCTGTAGAGACGCTCATTACCGACAAAGCCGGAATTGAGCCCTTGCCCTTTGATACGCTTGTTCAACAAGGATTGATAAGTATTGTAGACCTAGAGCACATGTACCTTCAACATATTGCACAATCCTTTGAAATGGCTCTATTGGAAAAAGCAGCTGAAGAGTTGGTGTATGACGCCATGTATGGTGCAGGGCAAAATGTAGCAAAAAAGTTGTTTCCGCAAGCGCATTTACTGCACTGCGAACACAATCCCGGGTTCCATGGAGTTGCCCCGGAACCGATTCATAAAAACCTATTAGAACTTTCGGAAACACTTAAGAAAAACCCAAAATATACCATAGGCCTTGCCAATGATGGAGATGCAGATAGAATAGGTATGTATGATGAGGACGGACAGTTTGTAGACTCACATAAAATACTGCTACTTTTATTATACTATCTCTATCATTACAAAAATCTCCGGGGAAAAGTGGTAGTTACATTCTCGGTAAGCGACAAAATGGTAATACTCGCCAGAAAACTAGGGTTAGAAGTGGAAGTCACTAAGATTGGATTTAAATATATTGCCGAGATTATGACAAAAGAGGATGTATTGGTAGGAGGCGAAGAATCTGGCGGGCTTGCAGTCAAAGGTCATATTCCTGAACGTGACGGTATTTGGTGCGGTTTACTTATTTTGGAATTTATGGCAAAAACAGGAAAAAGTCTTAAACAGTTAATTCAACTAATTTATGATGAGGTTGGTCCATTCAATGTAGAGCGTGACGACCATCATCTTGCAGAGGAAAAAAAGCATCTTATTATTCAAAACTGCAAACAAGGAAACTATAAGTCATTTGGTCCCTTCGCTGTTATGAGAACGGAGGATCTTGACGGATTTAAGTTTTATTTTGAAAACGGTAGTTGGGTTATGATTCGTCCATCAGGAACTGAGCCTTTGCTTCGAGTATACGCTGAAGCTGAGAACTATCACGCCTGTCGACAAATTCTGGATGCCGTAAAACAGTCTATTCTTTAAGTAACCAAGGGTAAATACTTTACAGCATTCCATTTTGATTGGAAAATATAAAATGCATAATGCGGAGCACCTTTAAATAGAGGAATGCGATGTTATTGAACGCCTCCCCAACCGTTTAATATAGCCTGCCATATCTACAAAATTAGAATTGGCTAAAATATCATCAGATTTCACCTCAACTTTAAAGTAATTTACTGAAATTCAATTATTTATTATGGGCCTTAATAAACAGGAGCAAGTATTCAGCCGTATAAAATTTATCCAACTCACATACATCAACTTTATTTATTAATAAGGTTTTTTAACGCTACCAGCAAACAGCAGGGTGTTGGTAGAAACATGTCTCAAGAGTACTACATAAGGCCGGTTGAATGTAAATATAGGCGGCAAGGATGTCGTCGAAAAGGTAATAGACGTTACAGCCGCTCCTTCTGCCCCTTTTTCATCTACATCTAAAACTGCCTTGTGAAATATACTACTGATGTACATATCTGGCCCAATCAAAGAACGCCCCAAAGCATCAAAGTTGGCTAAACCTGGCATAAATGCTTCCTGTATACCCATGCTTTTTAGCATAGGAATCATCTGCTGCTCATATTGTAATTTCATGCGGGGTAACTGTACTATGGCCCTCCCATAACCCATTTTCTGCCAAATAGTGTGCATTTCATTCCATTCCAAACTGCCCACCCAATGATTTCCAAAATCAGTAGCATCTCTGCTCATAATCACCGTTAGGGAAAACGTGGAATCCCGAAAAGGCAAATCTACCGCTTCAAACCTGGTATCTTTATAGGTGTTGAAATTACGATCGCCAAACATGTAAGTAACCGTTTGTTTTTCATTCACTGATGACCTAAAATCTCCTGGAATACTTGCCTGCAAATCAAATGCCACAGACCAATCCGCTTTAAAATGAATCGCATTAATCAAAAAAGCGAGATCTTCGGGCTTGATATTTTCAACTACCTTATTGATCTTTCCTTTTGTACTCTCATTAACCCACGAATTGATCCTTTCTTTTGCAGCCTCAGCCTCATTAAAATTGTCTTGCGATATGTAAGCAGCATAAAATTCAACTAATTTTTGCCTAAAACCATTCTCTACACGCAAACGATTCGGATCATAAAAAAGCGCATTCTTGATGGTTACTGACGGATGACCACTCTGACTAGTTAGCAGATCCATTAGTTCTCTCCAATCTTTGTTTATTTCGTCATTAAGCGGGTAATCTGCACATCTAAGTGCTTGTAACAATTCCTCCCGTGTAATTCCGGTGGCACCATTGACCGCCATAGAGAGCGCTAAATGAACACTTATCGGTGATAACAAAACATTCTGGTCGTTAACCCCAGAAGTAGTTGTTTGAAATAATTTCCAGCCAAACTCAGCGTTTTTCGAAGCGATTCGCTGCATGCCCTCGGAAGGTATACCTATAGGTCTCTCATTGCCTGATTTATTGCAGCTAACCGCTAATAGACCACAGAATATTACAGAGCTTAACCAAGATTGATACCATTTCATACATTGACATTTTTTACAAAGACGCATATTAAGTCATTCTAGTTTGTTAAATATCCGGATTTAACAAAATCAACCATCATACGCCAATACTTATTATAAATAGGTAACCAATACATTGGCCTATTGAAGTGCCCATACCATAGCTACATGAGGTATTTCATCTTCTAAGTACATATCTCCCACTTGCACAAAACCAAATCCTTTATAAAATCGCAATAAATATTGCTGTGCTGAAATCTTAACCGGCTGTCCTGGAAACAATTGTAATATAAGGTCCATTGCCAAAGACATCACAGCTCTGCCAGCTCCAGTATTCCGATATTCAGGATGGCTGACAACCCTTCCTATTGATGCGTATGTTTCATATGAAATGCCAGCAGGTAATATCCGACAATATGCAATAGGAACACCATCCTCGTCAGGAATCCAAAGATGATATGCATGTAAATCCTTACCGTCACAATCCAGATAAGGGCAATTTTGTTCTACCACAAATACCCGCTCTCTGAGTTGAAGTATTGCATATAGTTCATAATTACTGAGTTCCTCAAATCGCTTTAAACGGTATTTTTCCATTAAGATTTACATTTTAATTAATCAAGCTGTCCAACCAGGGTACAAGATTTTTTGAAGCGAATAATGTCGCCATCAGGATGTACCATTTCTGCAATGATTGCATAGATTCCCATAAGCGCTAGACGACCCTCTTCATTTGAACCATCCCAAGTCATGAAACCTCTTGCCCCCAGAAGCTCTTGATCCGCCAAGACCTTTACCCTATTTCCCTGTAGATCAAACACTTCTACTCTTGCAGAAAAGCCAGGTTTCTCTAGATCATAATACAATTCCATCCTATCCAGATATCCATCCTGGTTTGGTGAAAAATATGGAGTCAAAATTGTGATTCGATCAGACACAGCGGTTAATTCATGCGTTCGGATTTGCGAATTGTTATAACCTGGCGTACCATAACCAACCTTTTCCGAAGCTGAATACCAGTTGGATCTTTCATTGGAAGGTCCATCTGCACTGAGCCGCTCTATTGAAACACCGCGTTTGTCTGACAAAAGTGGATAATGCATAGAGCGGCTAAAATTGACAGAGTCTAATACAATCCTTTCAGAATTACTAAACGTGTAAACAGTTACATTGCCTTCACGATCACTAAGCGTGGGCACAGCAAATGGCAGTATCCATGCCGTATCTGGTACCATATAGCGACTTGATAAAAATAATGGATCAGAACCGAATGCTACTAATCCCCCCGGTTTGAGCAATCTTTTGTGCTCAATCGACCTACCAGTTGTGCTTGTGCTAAAATCCGCAATAAATAGGGTAGACAAATCCACGTAATTAGGACTGTTATTAAAAAGCTCTACATATCGACTTCCACCTGTCTCCGGATAAAATAATACCTCATTGACAATAAGTTGACCTTTATCAATTGGGACAGGTCGTGAAAAATCACTTGCTGCCATATCCCCAGCGGTTAGGCCTTCGCAATCGGCAATGCGGTCAGCAAATATGGTATACACCTGATCAGAACTGGCTGGATTCTGAAATCTAAGTATTGCCTGGCTTGGAGCAAGTGGATCCCAAAGCACCTGAGACACGTTCAATTCCTCAACACTATAACTAGCAAGACGATTTACTGTAAAAGGATCTAGCTTTTTGTCCCAAAACATTTCTAATTCATTTCCGCTACTAGCCATATATACATATTCCAAGGTTGGTCGGAGTGTATCTGGTGTCTGCTGCCATACACTGTTAACTTTAGATGGTGTGCCTCCTGCTGCACTAGTACTTGCAATCCAATTTCGACTTAATGCGCATGGCTCCCTCGGATTAATCATTTCAAGCGAAAAACCACCGCTACCCTTTTCTGTGCTGCGATACCAGGTATCGGTGTATGAAATCCAATCTACCTGAAGACTATTTTGATAGTATAACGCTAAACGCTTACCCGAGTCGGTAAGGGCCGGAAAAGATGACATTGTCGCTACTTTGCCGAAATTTTCAAATAAGAGGCGATGATTTCTAGATACCAGAACAGCGAACTCCCCTGGCAACAGCACGCAAGAATCAATATTACGGTAAGTACTTCCATCTAATATGTTAAAGTCGGCTAATTGCAGAAATTTATCCGACCGGTTATATATTTCGATATACTCTTCACCAGGCAGACCTTGTTCAGGTTTAGGTTTAACCATAAGTTCGGTAAATAAAACGTCGTAAGGATCCGGTACTTCATACTCTAAATAATTAAAATGTACAGTTGTATCTCCCATTATATTGCCAACAATATCCTGAATACCAGAAATCTGCAAGCTATAATCTCCGCCATTATTGAGCCCATTTTCTAGTGCAATACCACAGTATCGACTATTGCCCTGCCAAGTCTGAACCGTGAGCGCTCCAACCAATGGGAAAAGTGAAGTTGAAACATTGGTCAGCATACTTGTATCTATAGTTTCACTAAATTGAACAGCCAGCAGTTTGCTATTCATGGGATTAATACTCACAATCCTTGGAGATTCTATATCATTTGTAAGCTCATCAACTTTAAAATCATCCAAAAAATAAGAAGTACGCCGCGACTCTGTAAATGAGCAATGAAATCCGGTATGGCGAGTTCCCTCGAATAAGTCTTTGGGAATCGGCGTCTCAAATTCTAATGTGAAGTCATTATTGCCCGAATAGTCAGTCCATATACTCAGTATACCCTGAGCATTATATGTACACTTGACTCTAGCCTGCGCTGGATTGAAAGCGACACGTCCAACTTCTCCAGCAGCAATTTCAGATCGAGAGTTGCCAATTCTACGAAAAAGACGAATAGCGTCTGTGTTTAGTGATTCTCCAATCTCAAAATACAAACCATCACCATTTTCTAAAAATTCTTGGTCACTTGCTATCCAAATCCTCACCCGATTGGATGAAGATGGGTCAAATTCTAACCGGAAATAAATTTCCCAAAGGAAACTATCTGGAAAGACCATCGGTCGAGATAAATAAGCGCTGCCGCTTGATGGGGCGTTCAATTGTAACTCCTCACTCGAGGTAACCCTAAAATCCTGAACATTGCCTGTATACCTTCCGGAAATATTTGGATTACTGAAATCATCAAAAAATTGAGCTGACACTTGAACATCTATGCTTACCAAGATGAGCAAACAAATACCTATTCGTAAAAGCATAGCTGTTTTTTATTTTACATTGTCCAAAGATAAACATGAAAAAGACTTTTCAGAAATACCCTAAAAAAAATAAATTACCTTTAAATTTCTTTGTCGGTAAAAGGTTCGAAAAAGCTATCAACTTGTGGATCAACACCCTTAGATTTGCAGGCGAATTATTAAAAAAAAATTATATGAAAGTTGCTGTTGTTGGAGCTACAGGCTTGGTAGGG
>CAYUZA010000152.1:0-6583 GCA_964449535.1 uncultured Saprospiraceae bacterium | reverse complement strand
ATTACAGATTCAACTTTACAGAAGCAAACTATTTCGATCCTTAGATATTATTGTTGTCGATGAAGCATCCATGTTGCGCGCTGATCTTTTGGATCATATGAGCTACATGCTTAAAAAATATCGCAAAAGAAACGAACCTTTTGGCGGTGTAAAACTAATTTTAGTGGGCGACCTATATCAATTACCACCCGTGGTAACTCAAGAAGAAAAACCTTACTTTAATAGCATATATGAAACGCCCTATTTTTTCTCAGCGAAATGCTTCAATGAAGTTCATTCTTTTCATATCATTGAGCTAAAGGAAATATTTAGGCAATCAGATCCGGTTTTTATAGATTTACTAAGAAAAATAAGGTTCAATGAAATGGATCAGGAAAGCTTGAATGATTTGAATTCGAGGGTAAATATGACTTATGAACCTGGTTCTGATGAAATTACATTAACTGCCACCAATGCTTCAGCAGACACCATCAATACCAATCAACTCAATAGATTACAAGGACAAACTCAAATATTCCCTGGAAAACTTGAAGGAGCCTTTAATAAATCCATTTTTCCTGCCGACCAATTGCTCCATGTAAAAAAAGGAGCTCAAGTCATGCTCCTAAGGAATGATCCGGAATGGTTATACGCAAATGGAACGCTGGGAATAGTAACTTCATGTGATGAAGACTACCTCGAAATTAATATTAAAAATACCGAAGGGGAAGAAATATTAGTTGAATTGGAAAGAGAAACATGGGAAATGATTCGTTATATATACACCCCCGAAAATAATGGTGAACTTAAATATGAAACAATTGGATCTTATACTCAATTTCCAATAAAACTCGCTTGGGCAATAACAATTCACAAAAGTCAAGGCAAAACTTTCGATAAGGTAATGATTGATCTTGGTAGAGGCGCATTTGAATTCGGACAAACTTATGTAGCCCTGAGTAGAAGTCGCACTTTAGAAGGAATTACGCTAAAACAAAAATTAAAGGCATCTGATATCCAGTCAGACGATCGTATATTAGAATTTTTCAGGAAATATATTTAGTAAAAATTTTCATCAAATTTCGCCCTAAAAAAAATCCGGGATGCAAACACACCCCGGATAATATCAACATATCGCTAATTGCAACTATTCGGCCGCAACTACAGGTTTCTTAACTGTAACCAATAATTTTTCAAATTGCTTCAAGCCAGTTCCCGCAGGTATCCTCTTACCAACGATTACGTTCTCTTTAAGTCCGTTTAAGAAATCCTTCTTCGCACTTATAGCAGCTGAACTTAATACCTTGGTAGTTTCCTGGAATGAAGCGGCGGAGATCCAACTTTCCGTTCCAAGAGATGATTTAGTAATACCTTGTAAGATAGGCTTAGAAATAGCTGGTAAAGCATCTCTATATTCCATTTCTTTAAGGTCATTTCGCTTCAAGTAAGAGTTCTCTTCACGAACTTGACGTTCTGAGAGAAGCTGACCTTTGAAATATTTAGCTGAACCTCCCGAATCCACAACATACTTTTTATCGAAGTTGTCATCGTTGCTCTTTTGGAATTCATACTTCTCTACAGACTCACCCTCCAAAAAGTCAGAATCACCCGGATCTACAATTTGTACCCTACGCATCATCTGTCTTACAATTACCTCTATATGCTTGTCATTTATCGTGATACCTTGTGCTCGGTATACCTCTTGCACCTCGTTAACAAGATGCGCTTGTACAGCGAAAGGACCCTTAATATCGAGAATATCCGTCGGTGAAATTGCACCATCCGATAATGCCATACCGGCACGAACATAATCTCCTTCTTGAACAAGAATATGCTTAGAAAGACCAATCAAGTATGTACGTCGCTGACCATCTTTAGCTTCAACATGAACTTCCCGATTACCTCTTTTAATACCTCCAAAAGAAACAACTCCATCAATTTCAGAAACGATAGCTGGATTAGAAGGATTACGAGCTTCAAATAACTCTGTTACTCTCGGAAGACCACCCGTAATATCCGATATTTTACCAAGGCTTCGCGGAATTTTTGCGATACGCTGACCCGCAGAAATACTCTGACCTTCTTCAACCGCAATATAAGAGCCCACAGGCAAGTTGTAAGACTTCAATAAATCTCCGTTCGAATCTGAAATAATGATCACAGGAGTTATGCGCTTGTTCTTAGGTTCAATAATAACTTTTTCAGCATACCCAGTCTGATCATCTCTCTCAACACGATAAGTAGTACCCTCTTCAATATCTGCATACTTAATAATTCCGGCAACTTCAGATACAATCATGTTATTAAAAGGATCCCATTCGCATAAAACGGTACCCTTAGTTACTTGGTCTCCTACTTGTACTTTTAATATAGACGCATATGGTACGTGATTTGAGGCTAATACCTTTTTAGTTTTAGGCTCCACAATACGCAATTCGCCCGTACGGGATAACACTACAGCCTGATAAGAGCCTCCTGATTGGGTAGTTTCGATAGACCTCAATTCATCAAACTCTACAACTCCTTCAAATTTTGCAACCATCTGAGACTCTGATTCAGAAATCGAAGCAATACCACCCACGTGGAAAGTTCTCAAAGTAAGCTGGGTACCAGGCTCACCAATAGATTGCGCAGAAATTATACCTACTGCATCACCGCTTTCAGCTACCCTACCGGATGCTAAATTTTTACCGTAACACTTAGTACATACGCCCCTTTCCGTTTCACATGTTAATACCGACCGAATAGTAACTTCTTCTATACCAACAGTTTCAATATAATTTGCAGTTGGTTCATCTATATATTCTCCGGAAGCAAGAATCAATTCATCCGTTACAGGATGATATATATCATACAAAGTAAATCTGCCTTGAATTCTATGGGCCAAACTAACAATTACCTTGTCATTGTCCTTTAAGGCAGAAGTTTCAATACCTCTTAAAGTATGGCAATCTTCTTCCATAATTACAACATCCTGGGCAACGTCAACCAATCGACGTGTCAGATAACCTGCATCTGCAGTCTTCAACGCCGTATCTGCAAGACCTTTTCTAGCACCATGCGTGGAAATAAAATATTCCAATACCGACAATCCTTGCAAAAAGTTTGATAAAATTGGGTTTTCAATGATTGCCGCTCCTGTATCTCCTGATTTTCTAGGCTTAGCCATCAATCCTCTCAAGCCGCAAAGCTGCTTAATCTGCTGTTTGGAACCTCTTGCTCCAGAGTGAAGCATCATATACACTGAATTAAATCCTTGCTTATGCTCAGCAAGTTCTTTCATGAGGCTATCCGTTACAGTGTTATCAGCATATGTCCACTTATCGATAATCTGATTATAACGCTCATTATTGGTTATTAAACCCATATTATAGTTTTCCCAAACCTCATCAACTTCTGTCTGTGCCTCGGTAAGGATTTCTTCTTTTATGGCGGGTGTAATCAAATCACCAAGGTTGAAAGACAAGCCTCCTTTAAATGACCAGAAAAATCCTAAATCTTTGATATCATCCAAAAATTTGGAAGCAACCGCAAAATTAGTTCTGCGAATAATGTCCCCAATAATAGATTTAAGATTCTTTTTGGTAACAAGTTCATTTACAAAAGGTACAGTTGACGGCACAGCTTTATTAAATAAAACGCGTCCTACTGAAGTGTCAATCAGCTTCATAACAAGCTCGCCATTCTCATTTTCTACACGAGCACGAACTTTAATTGGGGCATGCAATTCAACTTTGCCCTCATTAAATGCAATGACAACCTCCTCTGCAGAATAGAAACGCATTCCTTCACCCTTAACTTTAAGATCTCCAGAAGACCTTTTGTCTTTAGTGAGATAATACAAGCCTAACACCATATCCTGTGATGGTACAGTAATAGGCGAGCCATCCTGAGGATTCAACATATTGTGTGAAGACAACATAAGCACTTGAGCTTCCAATATTGCAGCCTGGCTTAATGGAACATGAACCGCCATTTGGTCACCATCAAAGTCAGCGTTGAATGCAGTACACACCAACGGATGTAGCTGGATTGCCTTACCTTCGACTAGTTTAGGTTGAAAAGCTTGTATAGATAACCTGTGTAGAGTTGGAGCACGGTTTAATAATACCGGATGCCCTTTCAATATATTTTCTAAAATTTCCCAAATAATTGGGTCTTTTTTGTCGACTAGCTTTTTAGCGGATTTTACGGTTTTAACCACACCGCGTTCAATCAATTTACGAATCACAAAAGGTTTGAATAATTCTGCCGCCATACCTTTTGGTAGTCCACACTCATGTAACTTTAAGGTTGGACCAACAACGATTACACTACGTCCGGAATAATCAACACGTTTACCCAAAAGATTCTGACGGAATCGTCCCTGCTTACCTTTAAGAATGTCACTAAGAGACTTAAGAGCTCTACCACCCTCTGCCTTTACTGCATTAGATTTTTTTGAATTATCAAACAAAGAGTCAACTGCTTCTTGGAGCATTCTTTTTTCATTTCGCAAAATAACCTCTGGTGCCTTGATTTCAAGAAGTCTCTTTAAGCGGTTGTTCCTGATAATTACCCTACGGTAAAGATCGTTAAGGTCAGAACTCGCAAACCTACCTCCATCCAAAGGCACCAATGGCCTTAATTCTGGTGGGATAACGGGCAAATACTCTATAATCGACCACTCAGGACGTGAATTTGAAGTTTTCAAACCTTCTTTAAAAGCCTCAACTACGCGCAACCTTTTCAGCGCTTCTGACTTTTTCTGCTGAGAAGAGTTTTCTTTAGACTTTTCCCTTAAGTCAGCTGATACTCGATCTAAGTCTAGACGCTCAAGCAATTGTCTCACAGCATCCGCTCCCATATCAGCAATAAACTTGTTCGAATCGGAGTCATCCAAACTCTGGTTGTCTTTGGGAAGACTATCCAATATATCGAAGTACTCATCCTCAGTAAGTAGTTGTTTATCTACCAAACCTGACACACCAGGTTGGATAACAACATATCGCTCATAATAAATAATCGCCTCAAGCTCTTTAGATGAAAGACCGAGTAAGTAACCTATTTTATTCGGTAAAGATTTGAAAAACCATATATGTACGACAGGAACGACTAATTTTATGTGTCCCATGCGCTCACGACGGACTTTTTTCTCAGTCACTTCTACGCCACATCGATCACAAACTATACCCTTATACCTTATTCTTTTATACTTTCCGCAATAACATTCGTAATCCTTTACAGGACCAAATATTTTTTCACAGAAAAGACCATCTCTCTCTGGTTTATAGGATCGATAATTGATGGTCTCAGGCTTTAATACCTCTCCGTGCGACCTATCTAAAATATCGTTAGGTGAGCAAAGACTGATGGAAATACTATCGAATTGCTGCCTTGATTTAATACCTTTATTGCTATGTGTCATAATTAATTTAAATTCTGAAAATTAGAGAATTAAAGCCTTAGTCAGCATTTATTCAAATTTCACATCCAATGCCAATCCACGAAGTTCATTGATTAAAACATTGAAAGATTCAGGGATATTAGGTTCTGGTAAATTATCACCCTTTACAATTGCTTCGTAAGCCTTTGCTCTTCCAATGATATCATCAGACTTGATGGTCAACAATTCTTGCAAAGTATGTGAAGCTCCGTAAGCTTCTAGAGCCCATACTTCCATCTCACCAAGACGTTGACCACCAAACTGAGCCTTACCGCCTAATGGTTGCTGGGTAATTAATGAGTATGGACCTATCGAACGGGCATGCATTTTATCATCCACCATATGGCTCAGCTTGAGGATATAAATAATACCCACTGTAGCTTGTTGGTGAAATCTATCCCCTGTCTCTCCATCATGCAAATAAGTCTGTCCGAAGGCTGGAAGGTTAGCTTTATTGATATATTCACCAATTTCATCTAGTGAGGCTCCGTCAAAAATTGGTGTTGCAAATTTAACGCCTAATTTTTCACCTGCCCATCCCAATACTGTCTCAAAAATTTGACCCAAATTCATACGAGAAGGCACCCCTAGTGGATTCAAAACAACATCAACAGGCGTTCCATCATCTAAGAAAGGCATATCCTCTACACGAACTATTCGTGAAACGATACCTTTATTACCGTGTCTACCTGCTAACTTATCGCCTACTTTTAACTTCCGCTTTTGCGCTAGATAAACTTTAGCCAATTTTAGAATTCCAGAAGGGAGCTCATCACCAATACTAATGTTAAACTTCTCTCGCTTAAACTTACCTACTTCTTCATTGTGGCGGATATTATAGTTATGTAACAACCGCGCAATTAAGCTATTAGTATGCTCATCATCAGTCCAGTTACTGTAGTCAACGCTCATGTAATCAATGGATCCAAGATTGGTCTTATTGAACTTACCTCCTTTTTGGATAAGCTCTTCATTGTATACAGAACGTACTCCTGAAGAAGTTTTTTCCTTTAGTAAAGTGAGTAGTTTGTCCAATAAAATAGTGCGTAATTCATTTACTACTATTTTGTGTCTATCCTCAAGTTTAACCAATAATTCTTTCTCCTGAAGTTTTTGAGATTTGTCTTTTTTAGCTCGAGCATAAACCTGCTTATCGATAACAATTCCAGAAATAGAAGG
>CAYUZA010000151.1:0-6682 GCA_964449535.1 uncultured Saprospiraceae bacterium | reverse complement strand
GTCTACCCGGACCTTCAGACCGCCCTCCGATGCCAATTAATTCTTTTTCAAGTAATTTATGTATCAGATAATCACTTCCTACACCTCTTATTTCTTCAATTTCATGCCGGGTTACTGGCTGACGATAGGCAATTATGGCAAGCACTTCCACGGCTGCATGGCTGAGTTTTTTTCGCTCATGATGCTTTAAGTATGCAGTCAAGGTTTCTTTATATGCAGCCTTCGTCAAAAAAGCATAACCCTCTTGTATTTCGACTATTTCAAAGGAGAACTCAGGATTCTTGTATTTTTCAACCAGCTCTTCAACTTGAGCCACCAAATAATCCTCCAAAAATACGGTTCCAAACGCCTCCTCCAGTACCTGCTTCAATTCAGATAACTTTACAGGTTGGGCAGCTGAAAATATTAGGGCCTCTATATGACTTTTAAGCAATTCCAATCCTAATTTTTTTTGCAAAAATACACATAAATAAAATCAGATTTTCAGTTATGGTATTGTCGGCAGTTTATTGGAATCTTTAATTCATATTGAAGCTATAAATATTATGGCGCATTAAAAGCTGCAAATTACAATATTCTAAAAACAAAGCCATTGATTATAACGTTAGCATCAAATGAGATTTTGCTCAACACTTTTTATCCTTTTTTTGAGCCTTGGTTTTAGCGATGCCCAAGATAACATTACTGTGATCAACTTTGAAGGCATCGATAACAAGATTAAATCAGACACCCAGACAATTGTTGTATACAATTTCTGGGCGACATGGTGTAAGCCCTGTGTAGAAGAGTTGCCTTTATTTCAGACAATACCCTCTAGTTTAGACGGATTTCCTATAAAAGTCGTGTTAGTAAGCTTAGATTTTCGTTCTCAATTAGAAAGTCGCCTTATTCCCTTTGTCGCCAAAAAAAACATTCAACAAGAAGTGCTTTTGCTGGATGCCGGCAATCCAAATATTTGGATAGACCAAATAGACACGAATTGGTCAGGATCGATCCCTGCAACACTATTTACATACGGTAAAAAGCGTAAGTTTGTGGAACGTTCTTATGAGCGTATGGAAGAATTGCTCGAAGATATTCGTTCACTAATACAACATTAATGTTATGAAAAATCGATTTTTAATGATTGCTCTAGGCGCGACCTTTTTATTAGGACTCGCAGCTATGATTTCACCTTTGTCAAAAGGCTTAAATATTGGAGATGTAGCCCCTGATTTTCGCCTGAAAAATATTGACGGCAAAATGGTATCTCTAAAGGATTATAAAAAGGCTAAGGGGTTTATCGTTATTTTTTCTTGTAATCACTGTCCTTTCGTTATCAAATACGAGGATCGTATGATAGAACTGCACCAGAAATTTGCAGCCATGGGTTATCCGGTAATAGCAATTAATTCAAATGACCCTGAAGTTCAGCCAGCAGACAGCTACGAGCTTATGGTCGAAAAAGCAAAAGAAAAGAATTTTCCTTTTGCTTATTTGTTTGACGAAGGTCAAAAAGTATTTCCTCAATTCGGCGCTACCCGTACCCCACAAGTTTATCTATTGGACAAAAAACGCAAGGTAAGATACATCGGTGCTATCGATGACAATGCAGATGATGCTACTCAAGTTGGAAAAAAATACTTGGAAGATGCCATCATAGCCCTAGAAAAAGGAAAAGATCCGGATCCGGCTACTACTAAAGCGATTGGGTGCTCCATTAAAGTAAAGAAAAAATAGATGCTCAAAAAATCCTGGTTCTAATTACCGGGATTTTTTTTTCTAATATCAAAGCACTAATTATTACGATGATTAATGTTACACTTTTCGGCTAAAAACATGAAGCTGCTTTTCCCATTTGTGATCATAGCCATTTTTAATTTCTGTGGGCAAAGACAGCTATTAGATTTGGAACCATATGGACTTAATGCTACTATCTCGTGCGAGGGTCACTGTGCGGTGCATGCATTGGATCTGGTGGTAGCACGCGAAATTACGATTGGCAATGATCTTGATCGTCTTCAAGCCCTTATTCTTAACAACTACAATAGCACCATAGAAGAGGCTTTAAAAAAACAGCAACAAAGTGCGAAAGCTGAATTGGGATTTGAGCGATTCATAGAAGAAAAAGATTCATTTTTCGTATATGAATATAGAGTTGATGACGAGTTATTTACCCAATTTAGACAGCTATACCTCAAAGACAGCATTTTAGTGATACTTCGGGCACATCCTAAAAACAGGCTTCATTATAAGCAAGCAAAGCTACGCTGGCAACAGGCAGCAACTATGAAATGGAAAGATTAATCAAAAAAAGAGGGGCGGACTCTCAAACACAATTTACTTACCTTTGCGATGTAAAACAAACAGCATGAATACGCCAATTATCACATTTATCATGGTTAGCTTGCTTTGGATATCCTGCCAGACAAAGCCAGCCACACAGAAAGAGAACAATCAAGCAACTGCTTCAAATACTTGGAATGTAGTCGACACCACTTATATGGCATATGTAGATACACTTGTCAACCAGCAGCGAAGTCAGGTAGGATTTAAAACAGCAGTCAGATATCCAGCATTCGGACAAAAATTTACACCAAAAGATTCCATGTCGTACCAAATCTACCAAGGAGAATGTGTGTATGCCATGGCTATGCTTGAATCGTCTCAGGCTATTAAATGGCTAGAATACCATCTTGACAATGGGCAGTTGATGTATATCCGACACCGCGCATGGTACAAAGATTTATTATGGGGTTATGCTGAAGAAACCTTGTTTTATCTCAAAAATGGAGAGATAGCTTTTGTACTGGATAGAACCCTTCGCATTGATTCCAGATATAGCAATGCAGGAGGACTCCGATTTGTGAATTACAAACTCAGTCGTGAACCACGAGAACTTTTACAGAAAAAAATAGATCAACACTGGCCTTACGTTCTAGAGACCGTAAAGAATGCCATGGCTGAAAGGGGACAGTAATTTTACTGAACAGATGACGAATCCACTTCAGCGGGAGGTACAGGCGCCTGCTTAAGTAGCTGCATTCGAGAGCTCACAATTGCCCCAATTTGAGCACCTAAATTGGTACCTGCTTCATTGCCAGTGCGATAATGAATGCCTCCAAATAATCGACTGTTAGCCGCCTCACGTGCTGCTTCCATAAATCCGCTGTAGGTTCGTGGAGACATACCATATTCGACTTCTGTGCTATCTGTAAATGGAAATATTTCACCGAACTCAAAGCTTAGCACCGATGCTGCTGCAGCACTTATAGTGGCATGCCCACTAGGATGCTCTGGAAAAGGAGGAGTTTCAATCAGCGGTCTGAATTCAGGGTCAATATATTTGTTAATATACGTTTCAGGGCGGATCAGATTGGTGCGAAATTTCTCCTGCCAGGTCATGATAAAGCCATCCATCAAGGCCACGGAGGTCTTCAGCAAAACAGACATAGAGCTAATCATATCCCTATCTGCTGCTTTGCATGCAGTGCTGGCTATTGTCATCCAATGCCCGCCTGGACTCGTCTTTTTGCGTGCTGCCATTAGATGACCGTTGGCCTCAACCGCGTAGGGATTATCATCCCAATACCAGGCAGTAGCTTCTTGTGCAGGAGTTATATTTTTTTGAATTTCATACACTTCCTTAGCCAGCTTGTAAAAGGCACTCCCTTCTTTGGTATCAAAAGGGACTGGTGCTGCCACCTGCACTTCAGTAAGAGAAGTTAAAACCCACTGACGCTGTTCCATCCAATATGGCTCTAATGCATCTGCATAACTGGGAGGGGTTGGCACCCATCTGGAAGGATCATCTGTGCGGATGGTGTACTTGGGCAAGCTCCTGGTTCGAGCATATTGATCACTTTTGGACCAAGCCAGAATATGATCTGAAACAGATTTTCCATAAGCAATCGAACGCTCATAAACATCTTGGGGTACCCCGGCTTCCTGAAACTTCACAAAAAATGAATCCACAAGGTTAGTGACTTTATCTTCTGAAAAAACCAATGCTTTTCCAGTAAAGACCATAGCGCTTATGCCACACAAGGGGTAACAATACACTGCATTGGTATCAGGAACGGGTAAGGGTTCCAAACCGGGTAAAATACCAGCAGTCGACAGGTAATTTTGATATCCATGCCTCATGCCTTCATAACCTGCTAACGATGAATAAGCATAAATCCTTGCAGCCACTGGCGGAGAGAATATGTCAAATTTGATTATTTCTGTTATTCGAGCCATACCCTGATGAACAAGATCTGGATTTTCAGACTTCTCTTGCCAGGTGAGTTTGTCTGATTGGCAACCTGCCCAAGCCAAGATTATTCCCAGACAGCATAAAACAACTTTATTTAAACCCATAATATTAGAATTATTACTCAAAGATACGAAGTCTGAAGGTATCCCTTAATGACATTCATCATAGTTTCAATCGTGCGCTATCTTCTTAAGGATTTCGCCTACTTGAACCTTAATGTTTGCTTTATTTGGACTCGATGTCAGCCTCAGGCTCATATTAGCCCCCCGATTTTTCTCTAAATATTGTACCGCAAGCCAGCCCCATAAGGGTACCAACAATACGAATGCGGTGAGCCAGTACCACTGAACCAATAATGACATTATGAGTAGGGACAATCCTTGAAGCATGCCTAAGACCAAAATGGAGCCAATACGCACACCAGTATAAAATTCACGGTAGCGCAAAAATGGAATAGCGATTAATTTTGCGAGATAATAAGGTACGAAGAAATAAACTATACCTGGCAAACCAAGGGGCAATAATGCCCATGAAGCCAAACGCTCTTTCCATGGACTGCGATCTAAATATCGAAGATCCCCCAAATAACGAAAGTTTTTAGGCAACGATTTCCGCAATTGTTGAAACTGACTCTTCAACGCCTCTGCCTCTGCTTCATCCATACCATTGATTTTGTCGGCCAATTTCTTCTCCCATACCATTCGATTACTTTTTCGAGCAACAGGCCACCTCACCGATACCGGATTTTGACACTCCAAGGCATCCATAGCATCGTCAAATAATCCATCACGTCCCTTTTCCTTAACCTGTATAACTAAAAGGTCAAGGGCCTCGGAAATTTTGGAAGTGAGTTTATCAACTGCAGCTTTAGGTTGCTCATCATACAAAGCTGCATGGTCACTAATTAGAATGGGATCGCCAATAGCCACAGAAACTTCGCTTCTAAACTGATCACCATGAGCATAATTAACACCTACGGGTAATATGTGAAAGTTATCCAGCAAACCATATTTTTCATAAGCGCCAAAAGCAAGTCTAGCCGTACCTTTCTGGATTGGTCTCAATCTTTTTTCAAAAATAGAACTAGCTTCAGAAAAAATCAGAATCGCGGCCCGATCGCGAAGTTTGCGGTAGCAGGCAGCAAAAGTACTTTCGTTTTGCTTGAGTCCTGAAAACCCATCTTTAAACCGATAAATCGGAATTTGATTGGTCTGCCTCAACAGGTACGCCACAATAGGATTCTTGAATACATCCCCTCTTACCAGAAAATGCAGTGTTCTTGGTTGAAAAGTAGCTAAAATACATGCTTCCGTAAATGAATTCGGGTGATTGCATGCTATAATGAGGGGGCCTTCATGAGGCAATTTTTCTAAGCCCGTGATGTGAATTTTTCTGAAATAAAGCGCTATTGCCACTCGGGCAAAAGGTCTGATTAATGCGTATAACCAACCTCCTTGCATATTTTAATGGGTTGAACAGAGACACTTGACTCTGAAATGGCTGCAAATATCCATATAATACCGTTTTTTTGCAGACAAAAGGAACAAAAACTTGAATGTAGGCACCTCAAACCTAGAAAACCCTTCTACTTTGATCGTAGTTTGTGGACCTACAGCTGTTGGCAAAACGGCTGTGGGTATTGCCTTGGCACAATATTGGCAGACTGAAATTATTTCAACGGACAGTCGACAATTCTACCGGGAAATGAATGCGGCTACCGGCAAGCCTACCCTGGCTGAACGAGCACAATCTAAACATCATTTTATTGACAACTTGAGTATTCACGACCCTTACAGCGCAGGCCAATTTGAAACAGAAGCCACAAAACTACTTGAATCCCTCTTTCAACAACACTCCATAGTACTTGCTGTCGGCGGATCTGGACTGTACTTTAAAGCAATAACCGAAGGACTTGATGAATTTCCCTCCGTTGATCCAAAGATTAAATCGAATTTATTACATATTTGGGAAACAGCTGGCTTAGAACCTTTATTGTCCGAATTAAGGCAACAAGATCCTAATTATTACGCCATCGTGGACCATCAAAATCCTCGTCGAATTCTTAGAGCGCTAGAAGTAATACGCAGCAGCGGTAAGCCTTTCAGCTCGTTTCAAGGAAAAAGTAAAACACCTAAACCCTATCGGGTAATCTACCTAAGGCTAGGCACGGACAGGCAAGAACTGTATGCCCGCATTAATAGCCGGGTTGAAAATTTTGTTGAACTTGGACTATTCTCAGAAGCAGAGGAACTGTACCCTCACAGGCAGTTGGCTGCGTTGCAAACACCTGGATATCAGGAAGCGTTTGATTTTTTGGAAGGCAAATTAAGTCGACTTGAATCCATAGAAAAAATAAAACAGCACAATCGAAATTATGCCAAACGACAGGAAACTTGGCTAAACCAGCAAGTGGGGAATCAAGTATTCCATCCAAAAGACATGAAT
>CAYUZA010000150.1:0-6699 GCA_964449535.1 uncultured Saprospiraceae bacterium | reverse complement strand
TTCACTAGAATTACAACTTGGACAATTACCACGGGAATCATCAGTATAGTATTTTTGCCCACAACTACATTTAACTTCTCTAAAATTGGCCATCTGATTATTTTTTGAATCCAATTTGATGCGTCATCATGGAAATAATTACATTGGTTTAGTGTATTGTCAAAGTCATACATGTACTAATCGTACAATATGGTTAGATATTTGGCACTGGAAAAACCGATTTGCTCCCCACCAGATGTTGTAATCTCCATCCAACCATTGACAGCCGATGGATTAGCATAAGCAATTTGCCCATACTTCATCTGTATCACCACTTTTGCTTTTGGACTAGGTCTCTGTCGCACATTCAACATGCTGGCTGTCACTTTTACCTTGTAGGTATACTTGTCTTCAATAATTACTTGGCTTTGCTCAATTCTTTGGGTTTTACGATGTAAAGCAGAAGTATAGGCAATAAATAAAAAACGCAATGCCAAACCAACTATAATAAGGGCCAAAAACTTTGGCCAGGACCACCACGACCTTTTAGGTACAGAAATGGGCGAGGCACTTCCTGTATTCCCCGTTTGTTGATTAATGGTAGGCTTAGGTTGATTTTTCTTTGGCCTGGGTCTGGATGAAGTCCGTTTCGGTGCCTTGGGAGGCATATTACCTGTATGATCATCAATAGGAAACAAAATCATAAGTTAGGCACTTAGTGAGCTAATAGATCGATAAAAACAAATTAAGAATCTTGAAACTCAAAATGTAAATATTTTTTTAAAATCTAAACTAGGTTTTTGTAAAAAGCCCTCAAACGCTTGCTTCCACTCGCTCATACTTGGCCGCTGAGTTGGAATATCAGAGTCAAAAGCACGCAAAAACAATTTTTGCAGCTCTGGAGACAATCGAGTGAAATTTGACCATTTTGGGTCATTTTGAAGCATGGGATCTAAATGGTTCCTGTTTCGACCCCATGGATAACACAGATTGTCCCTAAAATAGGAAAACTCTGTACCATCTCTAAATCTACGCCCTCCGGCATTTGAAAACATAAAAGGATGAAGATCAAATATTAATTGGTGAAAAATGACAGCAATGCTATAGAAATCATAATACTTGCTGGTTGGGCCTTCTCGTGCATAATATTCAGGGGTAACTTGTTTTTTGATGGGCTCAAGCATATGTGTGTCATTCATCAGAGTAACATTATCCAGATCCAAAATATAAGGAATAATGAATTTTT
The DNA here is from genome assembly GCA_964449535.1 of uncultured Saprospiraceae bacterium. Classification (GTDB taxonomy): domain Bacteria; phylum Bacteroidota; class Bacteroidia; order Chitinophagales; family Saprospiraceae; genus SLDF01. Next base: position 5,474 of record CAYUZA010000150.1, on the reverse strand, counting down.
GATTGCCAATTTCTTCTAAATAGACTAAGACATTTTGCGGTTTAATATCATAATTGCACATTTGTAATTTTATGGGGGTCCCGCTTTTATCCTTCAATTCATACATTTTTTCAAAAAAAGACGCTAAATAATAAGCGATCACAAATCTATTGCGCAGGCTACGTGGTTCATATACGAATGAACTCAACCATGTGTCATAATACTGGCTGTTTCTATATTTATAAAAAGCAGTTTGAACATTGCGTGCCATGATAATATTAGCCAAATCAATCCCTCCATGCACAGTATCCATCGTGTAACCTACTACACTTCCACTTACATCTTTAACTACATCTTTAGGCCAGGCCCCAATAGATTTTTTAGCCGTACCAAATATGGCAGTAGTATCTGCAATTTTAGCTAATGCATTCAAACGTTCAATGCGGCGCGCAAGATTAACTTCCTGATGTAAAATTTCAGGCTTAAAAATCTTGACAGCAAGAGAAGAATTACGTGCATGCAGATATACCGTTGCAGCTCCACCCTTACCCAATGGATTTCCAAGTGCTATTTTCTTACCTGCTCCATTATGATACATAACAACTTATATATAATACAGTACTAATGTTTTATCGTCATCCAATATAGGGTCGCTAATGCTTTTGAGTTCCTTTTCTTCTCCATTAAGTACATATATGCCTTCTTCCACGAGGCGCTGTAGGCGCAGATTTCGTTCTTCATGGGAAGCCGCTTCCCGGAGTGACGCAATTAAGCCATCAAAAAAGGGTTCGTAAGGTAGATTAAGATCATAATACGCCTCATCACCCAACAATGCATCGTAAATTCCCTCTCTAGGCCCCTTTGAACTTCTATCCATTATAAAGTCTTGGCAGCCGTCTGTTGAAGCAAAAAAGTACTTAATATTATCTGGTTTTTCAACAATGGTAACATAAGACCGATATGCATTTTCCCATCCATCTTTGATCAAAAAAAATGTTGCCCCAGCAGTAAAAGCCATAAGTGGGACCACTAGTGATTGGGCTTTGCCATCGCTAAATCCTGCCCTTCCATCTCCAATATTAGCAGATAAAAAACCCCAATTTGTTTTTATGACGAGTAATAATGTACAATTAAGATCTGTACATAAAATACCCTCGTTTGTAGATAATATCAACAGAGAATTTCTAACTGTTTCAAAAAGAGATTTAGCCACTTTATCCCATTCTGCGTGAGTTTCATTTTTGTTTGTAGGCTTGGACAAAAATGCTGTCCAATCTAATCTCTGTATACATTCGTACAACGTATTTACGCAATAATTAGAAGCAATATCCGAACATGCAGAAGAACCCGCACCGTCTGAAGTTATGATAACTACAAAACCGTTGGGGAGTATTCCTGTTCGAAAGGCATCCTGGCACGGAATGGGAGGATCAGCTTTTTTATGAGACAAACCTTGTATGCAAGCCTGTGCGTGCACAAAATCATTTGCCGCTTTAATCTCATCATTTTCATTGTCCATCTTACTTGATTGATTATCCATTTTAATGGCCTCATCGTCAGAAATAACATTATTATTAAACAAATCGCCATCTCCTGATCGTTGTAGCTCTATTTTATTCGAAATAGGGTATTTATCATTTTTGTCACTTATGGAAAGTATATTTGATTGACGTGAGGTATTAATATTTGGATCGCCGTCAGTAAACTTGTCTACATGTTTAGTTTTAAATTTATTGGCCACCCTAAGTGCTATTATCAACAGCAGAAGACCTGAAACAAGACTTAAAAGTACAATTGGATTCATATCAGACATTTAGCATTATTTTTGGTATGTGCCACATAATCGAGAAGGTCTTCATACTTTAATATTGGAAAAATGCAATTATACATCCATTCGATGTTGGCGATTTGACACTATTATCACACTAAAAAACACTATGTCCGATGTAGAAAATGCAAAAAAACACTCCAAAACAAGATAGCAGTATGAACTTCACAAAGATTTAGTTACAAGTGATGATAATTATACTCGTTTCCAATTTTATAGTTGTATAGTTATAAAATATTACATTCTCATAATTAATAGGTTTTTATACTAAAGTATGAAGACCGATTATGTCAGACATTGATCAATTCTCCAGATCAAAAGTGATTGCTTGTGCAAGTGTTGGATCAAGCTGCACTGTAGCTGAAGACCCCCCTTGCCCTATTGCTGCTCCAATACTAGCGCTTACAAATGCAAAAATTTCTGAAAATTTCTTGACATCCATTAATTTGTAGGAAACGGCGATTTTCTTTAGTCTCTGATCCGGCGTTTGTGCTGCCAATTTGGCAAGTAATTCAAAATCTGCACCTTCTACTCCAAAAGGCATGAAGACAAATTTCTTGCTGTCAGACATAGTCTGTATACGACGATCTAACTCTTCAATTTCCTCGAAGTTATTGGTAGGAGCTCCGTCAGTGAACAATACAATAAACGGCCTATAATAGGGCTCTTGATTACTTTTATAAAAGTTTTTTCTCTCTTCTATCAGCTCTATTGCGAGGTCCATACCGGCTACCAAATTGGTATAGCCACCTATTTCCAGGTAAGGCATCTCCGACTCCGGAGACATTAAATCAATCGGTTTTTCAACACGTGCTTCATCGTCAAAGCACACGATGCCCACTTCAAGTCGTTGACTTAATGTTGGATCCGATAAAATTTCTTCCTTAAATGATACCAACGCCTTGTTCAATTCATTAATTGGCTCTCCTGCCATTGACCCAGAGGTATCTAATAATAATACCACAGCACATTTCTGATCCTTGTTTCTTGGTTGTTCCATGTTAGTATATTTGAAATTTGATAATTCTTGATTTGCAAACGCTCACACTCCCAAAACTCCCTATTTTTCCGTTAAAAATTCAAAAAAACGATAATCAACCGGTTTGCAACCGGTTGTTACTAATAATCACATTTATGATATCAACTATTTAGGATTAACGCAGCACTGTGACCGTGCCTTTCTGCAGTTCATTCACCCCATTTACATAAGTAATTTTGGCTACCCATAAGTATGCTCCTTGCGGCACTAATCTGCCCCTATAATATCCATCCCAAAATTCAGCCGGAGATCCATTTTCCACTTTGTCAGAAAACCACACCTGCTCTCCATATGGCGAATATATGGTAACCTCAAGCTCACGAATTCCGAGACCCTTAGGCACAAAATATTGTACTTCACCCGGACCATATTCCGGAGCCATAGCGGTAGGCGCAAAAAATGTAGTTATCCACTCTGGATAAATTGGTTTTGTAATAGTATCATGGCAAGTTGCCAAACCAAAGTTGTCGTGACTTGCAATTAAGGTTACATTTACAGGACCATTGATGTCATACTCGTGAAATGGCGATACCTCATTGGAGGATTGACCATCGCCAAATGTCCACAAATATCTCTCGCCCAAAATAGTGGTATTGGTAAACTGAACCTCGCCAATCAGATAGTCATCTGGATTTACTAAATATTCAAAATCAGCATCTGGAGTTACAAATACCTCAACTTCACTGATCGCTGTATCTGAAATACAATCGTACATATCTTTAACTATCAATCGAATAGGATATTTTCCCGCATCAGGAAAAATGTATGTAGGTTTTTCAGATTTGAGCAAATCACGGTTTGTACCAAAATACCATTCGTATATAAGGTCAGAACTCCCGGAACTATTATTAGATGGCCTAATCAATAGTGGTTGGCAGCCCGAAATTTCATCCAGCGAAAAATCTGCTACTGGATTTGGTGTAACCCTTACCGTACTATTTATCCTACCCGGACACCCATTAGCAATATTGGTCATTTGTAATGATACATTGTATACCCCCGTAGATGCGTATCTATGAGATGGCGAAAATGCATTGCTCCCATTTCCATCTCCAAATTCCCAAATTGGAGAGGCTGCACCTTGCGATTCATTCGTAAATGTAATTTCTTCCCCATCGCAGATTACATCATCGTGACTAAACCCGACGATAGGACCGGGTAGAACTTCAAAATAAGCTGTATCGAAATCCGAACCGCAATTGGATGCTTTTAAAATCACTGTATATCGACCTGCTTTGTCTAAAGAAAAAGAAGGGAATCGCTCACTACTACCCGCTATAGTATCATTTTCGTGCAAAATAGTCCAGTATATTTGAGCTTGAGGTGAAGAAAAGCTTCCTGGATTCAGTATAGCTGGCTGACATTTGGCCGAGGTATCCAATTCAATAAACGCAACTACATCTGAAGGAGTAATACTTATAGGTCGGGTGATGCTATCAATTCCGCATTCATTTTCCGTAACAAGGGTAATATTGTACTCCGTAACCATATCGTTTAGCGCATAATACAATTGCTTGCCCGGATTAAACTGCATTGAGGTATTACCATTGCCAAGAATCCATTCATATCGGTCCGGATTGCCATAACTGGCATTAGAAAAAATCACCTCCATGGGACTACAGCCGCTCAAAAATTCGAAACCAAAATCAGATTTAGGCAGCGGAAGTACTTTTATTAGCCTACTCACCGAATCGATGCCACAAATATTCTCAGAAACCAGGGTTACTTGATAAATGGTGTCCGTTAATATTGCAGTCAGATAATAATTTTCAGGTTGAAATCCGGGAATGGTATCTCCATCCACCAGCCAATAATAAGATAGTTCATACCCATTACTCAGATTTTCTACTTCAAGTAATAAAGGAGAACAGCCTGAATCTGCTTCAAATGCAAAATTAGCCACAGGCGGCGCCACAATTAAAATATCTTCGGTAAGGGTGTCTTTGCAGCCATTTATGTTTTCTGCCAGCACTGTTATTGTATAGGTACCCTCTTGGATATATTGGTGCTCGGGATTATCCAATACTGAACTATTTCCATCCCCAAAATTCCACGATACCAAATTACCATTTTGCACATCTGATACCGCAGCAATATCTGCGCCAATACATGAAGGATTGTTAAAGGTAACCCCAATGATTGGGTTGGCGTATTTGATGAATGGACGGGTCTTACATGCCCGACATATACCATTAAGCCCCCCCTCAATACAATATTCAAATAAATAAAGACTATCTGCCACTAACGCATTCAGATCAATCAAGCCACCAGGATCCAATATACCGGTACCGCTCCACGTACCATTCAAAGGAATGGCCTCTCGAAGTTGAAAAGTTGGATCACCTTCACATATGGACTCCATTTCACCAACATCCAAGGCACTCAGTAAATCAATAATTTGAACTAAAACATTACCTTCTACCCCACAATTTGCACCATCTTCTTTCACATAATTATAGTTATAGGTACCTCCTTCAGCTTGGGATAAATCAATTACACCCGTTTGAGCATCAATCCAGGGACCTGTCCATATCCCTCCAGAAGGAGAAGCAATTAAACCAAAAAAACCGGTTTCTTTGCAAATTACGGTGTCTACGGTGTTTAATGTAAGAACGGGCTCTGCCAGCA
>CAYUZA010000149.1:0-6726 GCA_964449535.1 uncultured Saprospiraceae bacterium | reverse complement strand
AAAAGTGATTTTACAAACGAGTCAACCCGATCTTCCTTTGATGCAAAATATAAAAAACATGAATCTAACAGACTTCTATACTAGAGAATTAGAAGAGAGGAAAAAATATTTATATCCACCCTTCAGTAAACTTATAAAAATAACGATTAAGCACAAAGATTCTAGAATTGTCCATGATGCAGCCATTAATTTCAGTGGAAATTTAAGAAGCAATTTTGGAAATAGAGTGACAGGACCAGCACCACCGCCCGTTGGCCGTATCAAAAACATGTATCTTCTTCAAATTTGGGTAAAAATGGAAAAAGATGCTAAAAAAATAGCCCATGTAAAAACGAAAATAATTGAAATAAAAAATCATATATTACATCAAAAAGGAAAATCAAACGTTCGCTTTATGATTGATGTTGATCCGTACCATAATTAGCGGACAAAACTAATCACCTATCAAAAGTAATTAAGATTTCCTTAAGCAATGTGAGTGAAATATTATTCGTTAAATTATAAAATTCAATCATGAAAACATTCATTTTGCCTTTAGTTCTGATTGGGATTGTCCATTTACAATCATTTGGACAATTTGCATTACGGCCTTATGCGGGAATAAATTCTAGTACTTTGACCCAAGATATAAATGATACTGATTGGAAATCCGAACTTGGATATCAAGCGGGGATAGATATGTTAATGGGTAATAAAATTTACTTTCAAACGGGAATACAATGGCAAATGCTAAATCAAAAAATTGACATTACTAACCCAGGACTAGGGGATCTTTCAGCATTTCGTAGCAGCCACGTAAATATTCCTGTATTCTTAGGCTTAAGAATGTTCGATACGAAAAAAATAAAATATTTTAATATGCGAATGTTCACCGGTCCAGATATTTCTTTTCTTATTAATTCATCGGAAGGCACATTGAAAAGTATCCAATTCAATCGCGAAAGTTTATCTAAAGCTTCTTATGGATACAACTTAGGTTTTGGAGTAGACGTAGCTTTTATTTTTATAGATGCTGGATATCGTTGGGGCATTACTCGATTTTTTGACGCTACACTATTTGACAATGGCGCAAAATCTAATGTATTCTACGCCAATGCCGGCTTAAAATTTGCTTTTTAAGATTTCTAAGAAATCTCAACTAAGGCGTAAAAGACAATGGGGTAATATGTAATTCGTCAACGTTAGCACTGTCACCTAAGAGCACAATTTGAAGCAGCAATTTTGCAATATCATCTGGTTGTATCAATTTGTGGGAATCTACTGAAGTATTTTCCCAACTACTCGTATAGGTATATCCAGGTATTATAGAACAAACATGCACACCATACGGAGCCCATTCCTTTCTCAAAGTACGTGACATACCAAGCAGGGCGTGCTTACTGCTGACATAAGCATTAGCATTAGGTATACCCTGATAGGAAGCTGTAGAACAAATATTTATTATTTTACCACTTCGCACTTCAATCATTTGCTTTCCGAATAGCTGAATTAATCTTAACGGCGCAAAAAAATTAATCGCAAAAGTTTTATTGATGAAATCTATGTCCTCATCCACTATTGCCTTTTCGATGTACATGCCCGCATTGTTAATTAATACCGAAGGGTGGCCAAAATCTTGTTTAACCCAAGTCGCTAATTCAATTAGTCTGTCTATGTTACTTAAATCAAATGTATAAGTTTTCAATCTTGACCTCCATTCTGGCTCTAATTCTGAAACAAACTCACTTATATTATCTTGATCACGTGCACAAGTAGAGACATAAAAACCGTGTGAAAGAAATAATCGTACAATTGCTCGTCCTATTCCTCGTGTACCTCCTGAGATGAATATATGCTCCATAGCAATCTTTGTAATTTCCGGCTAAGTTCAAAAAAATAATCTAATTTTGAGGTCTCTTATCGTGCAAAAGAAATCAATGAATCAAAGGATCTTTTTTTATCTGGGCCAATACGTAATTATGATGCGGCAGGTGATCGCAAAGCCTGAAAAATTTAGTATGTACTGGAAGGAAACAGTCAGACAGATGTACAATATCGGTATTGGCTCCTTAATTATAGTCGCATTGATAAGTATTTTTATTGGAGCGGTAACTGCAGTACAATTTTCATATCAACTAGAAGGTACCATTGTTCCAAGATACTATATAGGATATATTGTGAGAGATATTACCATTATTGAATTAGCTCCAACTATAACTTGTCTTGTACTTGCCGGAAAAGTAGGTTCGAACATGGCTGCAGAAATAGGTGGTATGCGGCAAAAAGAGCATATAGATGCTATGGAAGTTATGGGATTAAATACTGCAGCGTATTTAATATTACCAAAAGTAGTAGCCGCTTTGGTTATGATACCCCTTCTTGTAATAGTATCTTCTTTCGTGGGAATTTTAGGTGGTTATGTGGCTAGTGTTCCAACTGGTATTATTTCAGATGCAGAGTATATTAGAGGACTTCGTATTTATTATGATCCTTACAATGTCTTTATGATGTTTGTAAAAGCAATTACTTTCGCATTTTTGTTAACTACTGTCTCTTGTTACCAGGGATATTACGTAAAAGGAGGAAGTATAGAATTAGGAAAGGCTAGTACTAATGCTGTAGTGTACAGTGATATTTTAATACTTCTTTCAGATTATTTAATTGCCATATTACTTACCGCATGATAAGAGCTGACTTGATATGTAAAAACTTCGGCGATAATCATGTTCTTACCAATGTATCTATCGCATATGAACCAGGTAAAACTAACCTAATTATTGGACGAAGTGGAGCCGGTAAAACTGTTTTATTAAAAATTCTAGTTGGATTAATCAAACCAACATCAGGTGGTGTTTGGTATGATACGGTAGAATTTTGGTCTCTTTCAAAAAAAGAAAGAATTGACATTAGAAAACAAGTGGGCATGCTTTTTCAAGGTTCAGCATTATTTGATTCAATGACAGTTGAAGAGAATATTAGCTTCCCTTTAGAGATGTTTTCTAATATGACAGCCAAAGAAAAAAGGTTGCGGGTAGATTATTGTCTGGAAAGGGTCAATTTGCAAGGATCAAATACCAAATATCCATCAGAATTGAGCGGAGGAATGCAAAAAAGAGTTGGAATAGCTAGAGCTATAGTTATAAATCCCAAATACTTATTCTGCGATGAACCCAATTCTGGTTTAGATCCTAAAACAGCTATTGTTATAGATGAATTAATCAGCAGCATAACAAAAGAAAAACAAATTACCACCATTATTAACACACATGACATGAATTCAGTAATGGAAATAGGTGAGCATATTTGTTTGTTACATAACGGGGAGCTTGCCTGGCAAGGCACCAAAGATGAAGTTTTGACCAGTGGAAATGAATTACTATTAGATTTTATTTTTGCATCGCCCTTTCTCAAAAAACTGAGGGAAGCAGCTATTGACAAATTGATTTAATGTTTACTTACAATGATGCAGTAGCCTACATGATGGAGGCTCTTCCAATGTATTCCAGAATTGGTCCACAAGCCTTTAAAAAAGATCTTACTAATACGTTGGCTTTGTGTGAACACTTAGGAAATCCGCAACAAAAACTAAAATTTATCCATATAGCCGGTACTAATGGGAAGGGTAGTGTCTCACATATACTTGCATCCTTATTCGCGACCGCCGGATATAAAACGGGATTATACACTTCACCCCATTATTTAGATTACAGAGAGAGAATAAAGATCAATGGATGTTTCATTGCTAAAAAATTTGTAACCGACTTCATTCAAAAAAACAGAACATTTTTAGACCAATTAAAACCTTCCTACTTTGAAATGACTGTTGGTCTTGCATTATTGTATTTTGCAGAGCAGGAAGTCGATATTGTTGTTTTAGAAACAGGTTTGGGAGGCCGACTTGACTCTACGAATATAATAACACCTCTTAGTTCTGTAATAACCAATATTTCATACGATCATATGGACCTTCTAGGCAATACACTAGAGGCCATCGCAACAGAAAAAGCGGGCATCATAAAACATAAAAAACCAGTTATTATTGGTGAAAGTCAATTAGATACGAATCAAGTATTCAATTTTTATGCAAAAAAAAATGATGCTCCAATATATTATGCCGAAGAAATAATTCATGTTTCACATCCAAAAATTGACAAAACTGGATTTACATGTTTGATTAATAACCTTATTGAGAATAGCCAGTTTCAGATTAAAACAGATTTATATGGTGACTATCAATTAAAAAATATAAGAACTGCATTAGGGGCATGGTATACTATATGTTCTCTATATGGATACGATCCTGATACAAAAATTATACAAAAGGCACTAATCAATATAAGAAAAAACACATACTTCATTGGAAGAATGCAATGGCTATCTCATCAACCCAAAATATTAGCTGATTCTGCACACAATGAAGCTGGCGTTACCTTATTACTATCTGAAATTAAAGAAATACCATACAAGCAATTACGAATTGTTTGGGGTACTGTAAATGATAAAGATGCAAAAAAGGTACTCAGTAAACTACCAAAAGAGGCTATATATTATTTTGCAAAAGCTAATATACCTAGAGGGAAAGATGCACATCAACTTTTAGAAGAAGCAAAAGAATTTGGAATTCATGGTAATGCTTTCAATTCGGTCCAGGAAGCATATCAGACTGCTAAAAAGGAAATGTTACAAAAAGACTTATTGGTGGTAAGTGGAAGTATATTCGTAGTAGCGGAAGTAATATAAATCGGGTCGCTATTGGTAAATGATAGCAACCCGATTACTCCTTTCTATTTTGAAATGAAATTGTTTGCTGAAGCGATCCAATTGGAAGGACCACCAGCCATATAACCCTGATTACCAAGTTTCACATATTCAACAGCATTTCCTTTCTTTACAGGCTTTACGAAATACACAGTTGGAAATCCTCGTACGCCAAATTCAGATGCTAGGTCATTATTCTGTTTTTGAAGAGCAGGATCTAATTTAGTTCTTCTTGGAAAATCTAATTCGACGGGAATGGTATATTTATTAGCCCAAGCAACAAAATCTGTAGTTTTGAAAACTTCATTTTGTAAACGAATACACCATCCACACCAATCACTACCTGTAAAAAACAACATGATTGGCTTTTTGGTTTTAATGGATTGTTCTATGGCAGATTTCATATCTGTGCTCCATTTCAAATCCTGTGCCTGAGCATAATTAATAAAACCAAGAAAAATAAAAACAAAAAATAAGCGGTTCATAAAAAGAAAATTTAAAAGATTTTGCTAAGTTCTTCAATAAATTGGTCTGGGGTTCTGTAGCCGACGACATTATGTACTACATTTCCTTTACTATCTAAAATATACATGGTTGGATACCCCGGTACTTTTAGTGATGTAGCAAACTCATGCTGACTATTACGACCAGTTTTTGATGCATCGTATTTTGGGTTAGAATACTGTTTCCCCTGAAAAGTAACAGAATTTGGGCCTTCTGCATTAAATTTAACGGCATGAAAATTTTCATTCATAAAAGTAATAACTTCCGCATCTGAAAAAGTGTTTCGATCTAACATTTTACATGGACCACACCATTCCGTATAAACATCTATAAAGATTGGTTTACCAGATTCTTTAGATGCCTTTTCTGCCTCTTCCAATGTCATCCACTGAATGGATTTTTCGGAATAAATGGACGTGTTAACAGATTTAAAAGCGTAACTACCAAATGCTAAAACCAAAGCACAAAAAGTAACAACAAACTTATTCATAGATTAAGGGTTTATAATACAAAAATACGCTTATAACAAATACGATATACGAGACTGAATTGAATTAACAAATCATTACCACAAACATATCTAATATATACGAATGAAAACAAAAAAAGTTATAGTGGCCATAGGGGGTGCGAGTGGTTCAATCTACGCTAAAATACTATTAGATAAATTATTAACGCTAGAGAATCAATGGGAAAAAATTGGTTGTGTATTGTCTGACAATGCGATTGTAAACTGGGAATTAGAAATTGGGCCTTGGGAAAAGGTGAATTATCCTTTTACTTTCTATGATAAAAAAGATTTTATGGCTCCCTTTGCATCGGGTTCAGCAAAATATGACACTATGATTGTAGTCCCATGTTCCATGGGGTTAATTGGTAGGATTAATGCTGGCATATCCGACGATTTAATTACCAGAGCAGCCGACGTAATCATAAAGGAAAGAAGGAAGCTAATATTAGTACCTAGAGAAACGCCACTAAGTACTATACATCTGCGAAATATGTTGTCTCTTAGCGAAGCGGGAGTCATCATTTGTCCTGCAATTCCCTCTTTCTACTTCAATAGTTCTACACAGGAGGAAATAGTAACAACGGTAATTGACAGAATTCTTGATTTGGCTGGATTTGAAATTCAAACCAAAAGATGGTCAGAATAATATCCATTTATTCACTCTTTTATGGCCTCAATTTGCATAAAACTGTAGTAAAAAATAGAACTATTGGATGTTTTTAGTGCTTCCATGTGTATATTTATTAAATTCCACTCTTCATCATCCCATTCATTAGTTAGAAGCATAGACTCTTTTGCGGCCAACATCAAATTAATCCAATAGTCAATTATTTCGTTTCTGGCCTGAATATTATTATTGTCAAATAGCATATGAAAAGGCTGGTGATTTAAAACTTTAAACCCAGCATCATGAAAGTAATTACCTAAAAGTAATCCAACATTTGGGTTACCACCAAGATAAATTTGATTATTAA
>CAYUZA010000148.1:0-6809 GCA_964449535.1 uncultured Saprospiraceae bacterium | reverse complement strand
CATTAAAGCTATTCGTCATGGTATCGCTTTATATGCTATACATACAAATCTGGATAATGTACTCTATCAAGGTGTAAATGAACAAATAGGTAAAAAATTGGGACTATCAAACATGCAAATAATGATCCCAAAAGATGGCGCAAATGAATGGCAAGGTCTACAAGTGGGCACCGGAATTGTTGGATTATTGCAAAAACCACTTCCAGTTATTGATTTTTTACAATTTGTGAAAACAACAATGCGGACTGATTGTATACGGTACTCAGGCCCTAACGATAAAATGATTCACAGCGTAGCTGTATGTGGTGGGTCTGGGAGTATTTTTCTACCTGCAGCAATTTCTTCAGGAGCAGATGCCTATGTATCCGCTGATTTCAAGTACCATGAATTTTTTGATGCGGAAGATAAAATTGTAATAGCGGATATAGGTCATTTTGAAAGTGAACAATTTACGATTGAGCTATTATATTCTATATTACGAAATAATTTTCCTAATTTTGCAGTCCATAAAACAAGTGTTCAAACGAATCCAATAAAATACCATACATAACATCATGACAAAAAAGGATATATCTGTTAAAGATCGGCTCAAGAACTTGTATGAACTTCAGCAAATTGATAGCCAATTAGATAAAATCAAGGTTCTTAAAGGCGAACTTCCTAAAGAGGTGCAGGATTTGGAGGATGAAATTATAGGAATTGAGACACGTCTTTCCAAATTGGAAGCATCAGTGAAGGAACATGAAACCGAAGTATTAAGGCATCAGGGCAATATTAAAGACTCTGAAGGACTAATAGCCAAATATACCAAGCAGCTGGATGATGTTAAAAACAATAGAGAATATGAGGCTCTTACCAAGGAGATAGAAATGCAAAAGCTTGAGATACAGCTTTCAAACAAAAACATCACCAAGGCGCAATTAGCTGTTGATGAGAAAAAAGAGCAACTGGTACAGAGCGAAGAAAAGTTGAACATCAAGAAACAAATGCTTGATCAGAAGCGTGTAGAATTGGACGCCATTATTGCTAAAACAGAGAAAGACGAAGAAGCACTCTTCAAAAAAATAGAGAAGGCCCGAAAAAAATTGGATGAAAGATTATTAGCCTCTTACGATAAAATCAGGAGATCTTTGCGCAATGGTTTAGCGATCGTAAATATTGGTGATGATATGCCTGACGTAAAGACCAGTAAAGGCAAATCTGAAACCAGATCCGCGAAAGATGAAAAAAAGGCAATTGTTGCTTGCGGTGGTTGTTTCAATCAGATACCACCTCAAAAGAAATTAGAAATTAGTCTGTTTAAGAAAATAATTGTTTGTGAGCATTGTGGTAGAGTTTTAGTGGATCGTCAGGCTCTGGAAGCTGAAGATAAAGTAGAAGCATAATTATTAAAATGTATAAAAGAAGCCGCTAAATGCGGCTTTTTTTATGTTAGAGCTATGGGAAATAAATGGATTGGAATCGCCTTAATAGGCATGCCGGGATCTGGAAAAACAACTTTAGGTGCTTATATAGCCAGTTTATTGAGTTGGGAACATATTGATCTGGATAAAGTTGTTGAGGAAAAGAGTGGATTGGAAATAGCTGCTATTTTCGACCTTTATGGAGAAGATTATTTCAGGCAATTAGAAAGTGACACATTGAAAACTATTCTTAGCAACCTTAATAATCCTATAGTATTGTCAACCGGTGGAGGCACTCCTATTTTCAATGAAAATCTCGAAAAAATACATCAGGCAGGTTTTTTATCTATTTTCTTGGAATGTTCCATGAACGTGCTTCAGAAACGCCTGATAACATCAAACGAGATTCGTCCTTTATTAATGGCATCTTCAAATCTTACTAAATTAGAAACATTATATGCACAGCGTATTCCTGTTTACCAAATGGCCAACAGAACAGTATGTGTAGATGAGGATTTAGATAAAGTAGCGAAGAAGATAATCAATACTTTGGAAAATTGAATCTTTGAAATGAATGCAAAGACATTAATAGGTATCGATTATGGCTCACGTGTTGCGGGTACAACTTCATTAGCACTGCTTCGACCCAATAGCGATATTACCGTTTTTCATACACAAAAAGGTCAAGATGCGGATCACTTTATTCTAGATCACGTGAAGCAATTGGCTTGCCCTTGCCTTATTGCCCTAGACGCACCATTAAGTTTGCCAGGTGTTTATCAAAATTTACATGGTTACTCCGATTACTTTTACCGTGTAGCTGATCGGCAGCTCAAAGCAATGTCTCCCATGTTTTTAGGTGGACTTACCGCTAGAGCCATGCAATTGTCAGTTGCTTTACGTTCGGAGGGGAGTGAAGTATTTGAAGTATACCCATCAGCCTTGCATTTGACTATAGCTGAAATTAGGGAAATTCGCCAAGAATCCCCTATTAACACTCTTCCTTTTTTTACAGCATATTTTGGTCGTTCAATTCAATTAGATAGAGACATAAAGCCGACAAAACATGCCATTGATGCTTTATGTGCGTTAGTTATTGCCTCAAGATTGTACAACGGTAACTTTTGCACGGCAGGCGAACCTTCTGAAGGCCTGATTTATTATTAATTCACGGAATTGCTACAGCTAACCATCCCGTAAAATTATTCAGATTAGCCCATTCGTTTTTATTTTCGGCCTTCATCTTGCAACTAATGCTAATTTTTATCGCAACTGTTCGCTGCCCAAGATCATTCACCTTATAAGGTTTAACATCTATAATTTCAATTTTACTGTTTTGCTGTGGTGTATTAGATGTATACCATTTTCCTGATCTATCTTTCAAACGAATTCTTATACTACCCAGTTGAAATCTATCTTTTTCAATTATTGGAGCAGCCCAATGGCTATATATTTCGACCTCTTTCATCGGATCTACAAATTCTCTAGTTTGGGGAAGCCAGTTCAATGTTTTTGCATGCCAAAATTGCTTACCTGAATTATCTGTTATGGAAACACTATAAATTCCAGGTCCACTAACAGCGATAACCTGAGACGTATCGCCTCCACCCCATAAATAATGTAGATTGGGATTAGGTCCATTATCATGAAGTCGTGCATGTAATGTTGCTCTGGGCAGGATAGAATCCATCTGTTGGACAGACCAATTGGCAACTGGTAATTTTTGTGGCTGATTATTTTCAGGTTTAACTGTAAATCCTATGGTTCCTCTCCCCTTTTGAGAATCGTATCTAAGCTGCGCTTTTATTGGCTCCCTTTCTGGCCAAAGTATATTAAATTCCCTTTGATTTGTTAAACTCAATCTATTTTGCAGCTGCAATGTCCAGTTAGTACTGCTGTCAGGGGTAGCTACCCTAACATGTAATGGGTGAAACAACTTCGTTTTTGTTTCATCAAACCATTGCCAAGTGGTATTCATGATACGATCTTCTTGAATATTACTATCCACTCCAAAATCAAGATTTCTAAAATAAATCTCGATCTCAGGTAAAACAGACTGTGAGGCTGATGCAGGTTTAAGAAATCCGCTAAAAATCCATATCGTGTCATTAAAAAAATGGTCAGTATCCATTTTATAGCCAGGATCGTCCAAACTTAGCTGAAAATTGTTGCCATTAAACTCTCCTTTCATACCAAATGGTATGCCTTCTTGAGTCGGTTCTGGAAGAATAGCTTTTTCACAAGCTGACCAGCTCAAACAGCATATGATTATAAGATAATATACAAGTCTGATCATAGCATATATTTTACAAATAAGGACAAATGATATCTGTTTTCAAGTAATCCTGCTGTTTTTATTCGTTCATAATTACCTGTTTCATTTTGGTATTTAAATTGGTAATCTCCTTTTACTAGCCCCCCTGGCATAACCCTAAAATTACAGCCCATAAGAAAAGATGAATTCAATTTATATTCAATTAAACCATCCAATCCTGATATCCAATTTCTGAAACCAGGCGTTTCAATCCAGCCACTGCTTAAAGGACTAGACCTGTAGACTACAGCACCAGGAATGGTTTCATCGGGTTCACCTTGATAACTGAATACTTCTCCTTTGGCCCCCAACAGGCGCATTACCGAAATTCCAATACCAAATCCCACTTTTTTGAATCGTATGCCTGCTAGTAACGGCAATTCAGCATAGGCAGCATCAGTTGGCACAAGCGAATATCCTTTATCATCTTTGACAAAACCATATTGAGGTGTTGGATGATCTATCATGACATTAAAAGTGCCCCAACGATGTAAGTAAGATAATCCAATGCTACCAAAGAAGTAGCGAGCATAGGAAACTTCAATACCTCCCCCAACAGAGAATCCCATCCCAGACAATTGATTTTCGTCCCACGAAGGGTTAAATATGGCAGAAGAACTCATAAATCCTCTGTACTTTAATCTATCTTGTTGTTTTCGGATAGACACCTTGTCGGTTTGAACAGGAAGCATTATCTCTTCCATTTCCAATGGACTTAGCATCTGGTCCAACACATTTAAGGGCACAATAATTGTCTGTTGTTCCGTGTGCGATTCATCATTAGAATGTTCATTCATTATAGTTATTGGGAAAAAAGGCGACGATTCACTTGTTGTATGGATGGCAATATCATTAGAAGATACTGCTTGGGATTCCAAAGTAAATGAATCAAGTGCTGATTGCACTGTTGAATTATTAATTTGATCTTGGTTTGTAATAACTTTTTTATTTAGATTGTACTTTGGTCTATTAGACGCAAGCTCATATGGTTGTCGAATATATTCCGTTTTCATTGGCGTATCAACTAAATCTCTATTAGATTCATAGGATTCATGAGCTATTGGAGGATCTGAATGTTCATATTTTTTAGAATTTTCAGAAGCTTTCTGAATAAAAGGCAAAGTATCGACTGCAGGTCTGACCTCATTTAGTGTTAAGATAAAAAACACTAATCCAACTCCTACACTAATACCACTAACCCAAAAGAAAAACCCGATTCGTCTCTTCCTTTTCTTAAGTTGAATGTAAGCATTGGCTGAATCCCAAAATTTTGAATCATAGGCAGGCTTAGCCGAATTCAATATATGCTGTATATGTTTATCTGGCATTTCCATATGTGGTAGAATTGGAGGGCAATAATCTTTGAATAATTTTTTTACGAGCATCTGCAACATGCCATCTGACCGTATTTTCGGTTATATTCAATTTTGAAGCTATTTCTTCATAGGTGAATTCATCAATAGCAAAAAGGCTAAAAACAAGTGCACTAGTTTTAGGAAGACCTCTTATAATACGCAAAATATACTCACAATCTTCCTCAGCAAAAGCACTTATCACCATAGTGTTTGTTTGTTCAAATGCTTCATATTGGTGGCTTATCTCTTGCATCTGAAATTTGTGATTTTTACGCTTCTCGTCAATAATGGAATTAATGGCAACTCTTTTTGCCCAGTATACAAATGGGACGTTAGGTTTCTTTTTGGGTAATCCGGTTAGGATTTTATAAAATCCATGATTAAGAAACCCCATAGCTTCCTGGTCATCAACGCTATAGGTCCTGCAAGTAGTCCATAAAAAAGAAAAGCAGTATTTAAACAGCGCTTCATCTGCTCCTTTCTTGTTATCCATGAAGTTTTGCAAGAGTTGATCTTCCATGAATATAAAATGAATCCAGCTGCACAGTGGCAGCCGGATTCTAAGATGATTATTTATTTAATTTTTAAATATTTTCTGTGTTTGCTGTCCTTCTTGACTACTCATTTTAAGAATATACATGCCAGCAGGCCAGTTGCTCAAGTCAAAAGCAAAGTTTTGCTCACCTTTCTGGGCCTGAATGGTTGTTGAATTCATGAGCAAGCCTTGCGCATTGATCCAATCAAAAGTGATAAGATTATCACTTAGGGTATTTACAAACCTAACATTACAGTCGTTTATAACCGGATTAGGATAAGTCTGCAACTTAATAACATTACTTTGTGGTTTTGGACTGTTTTCCACATGGTAAGAAACAGTATATAATTCATCATTTTCTCCAAAAATGGTAGCATCATACCAACCTGCCTTATCAATTATGGTGGCATTTCCAATGTCTCCATTACTCCAAACTACAAAATTTGGATTTGTTGTTTGGTGGCCTTCAGCAATTACGCTTAATTGGGTATGGATATTAGATAATGGAAATCCAAGGACATAAATATTCGGACGAATAAAATCTCTATAACATGTCGAAGCAATACATCCTGCAAATTGAATAGTCACGCAAAAAGTATCCTGACTTCTAGGCACAATTATGCTCGCTGTTGTATCGCCTGTACTCCAAAGATATTTAGCTACCGGAAGATTATTGGGTATTGGGAATGCAAATAATTGAACATTCATGCTATCAACAGGTCTAGCAACAATAACAACCTGACATGTATTTTTGGCCAATTCAATATTAACTCTGAAAATACTAAAACAGTTAGGTCTGGCCGGATCAATTACCGTCAAAATGTACACTCCACTTTGATTAACGTTAATTTCAGGCGTATTTTGACCGGTATTCCATCGATATATAAATGGTCCACTCAATGGAGACACGAATCTAAGTATGGCACTCATGCTATCGGGTTCGTATAATACCTGCACACTACCAGGAATACAGTTTGCATTTTCAGACGAATCCTTGACGGTGATACATGCTTTAGCCACGCACCCTCTCGAGGTAGTAGCAGTAACACAGTAAATACCAGGACTTGTAACCTGTATACGAGGCGTAGTTTCACCTGTGCTCCATTCAAAAGTAGTATTACCTGGTGGATTCATAATGGCTACTAATGTAGTTGCACCTCCCTGTGCTATTCTTGCTATTCTTACATTGCATGGCCTATCTG
>CAYUZA010000147.1:0-6870 GCA_964449535.1 uncultured Saprospiraceae bacterium | reverse complement strand
TTTAAAGATGCATCTTTAACATCGCCCGCTTTATCTCCAAAAATAGCACGTAGCAATTTTTCTTCCGGTGTGGGATCAGACTCTCCTTTAGGAGTTATTTTACCAATAATAATATCACCTTCCTTAACCCACGCACCAATCCTGATGATACCATTTTCGTCAAGATCTTTTGTAGCCTCTTCACTTACATTTGGGATATCGTTGGTCAATTCTTCTTCTCCCAATTTAGTTTCCCGAACATCAAGCTCAAAATGCTCAATATGAAGAGAGGTAAAGATATCTTCGCGAATGACACGCTCAGAAATTACGATTGCATCTTCAAAATTATAGCCCTTCCAAGGCATGAATGCAACTTTAAGATTTTGGCCTAAAGCTAATTCACCATCCTGTGTTGCATAACCGTCGCACAGTAGAGTTCCTTTACTAACCCTCATCCCTTTCTTAACAATAGGTTTCAGATTAATACATGTAGCTTGATTGGTACGAAGAAACTTCGTTAATTTGTATACGCGTGTATCATCTTCAAAGGAAACAAGCTGGTCTTCAGACGTTCTATCATAACGAATAATTATTTTTTCTGCATCTACGTATTCAACAACACCTTCACCCTCGGCATTAATCAACATTCTGGAATCTCGAGCCACTTTGCCCTCCAGTCCTGTACCGACTATAGGAGAATGCGGTTTGACTAAAGGTACTGCTTGGCGTTGCATGTTAGATCCCATCAAGGCACGGTTTGCATCATCATTTTCCAAAAACGGAATGAGAGATGCAGATACACCCACAATCTGGTTTGGAGCAATATCCATCAAATCAACCTCAGCTGGAGATAATACAGGAAATTCACCGTGCTCACGACATTTGATTCTATCTGACAAAAAGGCACCCTTCTCATTAATAGGCGTACTCGCTTGCGCAATTTTTATATCATCTTCATTTTCAGCTGATAGATAAATCACATCCCCGTCCATATCTACATTCCCGCTTGCTACTTTGCGATACGGCGTTTCCAAAAATCCAAGAGAGTTTATTTTTGCATGCACGCAAAGTGTGGATATCAACCCAATATTTGGACCTTCAGGCGTTTCAATGGTGCATAATCTTCCATAGTGAGAATAATGCACGTCACGAACTTCAAATCCTGCTCTTTCACGAGATAAACCTCCGGGACCCAATGCAGAAATTCTTCTTTTATGCGTAATTTCCGAAAGTGGATTAGTTTGGTCTAAAAACTGAGACAACTGACTAGTACCAAAGAATGAGTTGATAACGGATGATAATGTCCTTGCATTGATCAGATCCATTGGTGTAAAAACCTCGTTATCACGAACGTTCATGCGTTCTCTAATGGTTCTTGCCATCCTTGCCAATCCAACACCAAATTGAGCATATAATTGTTCTCCAACGGTACGAACTCTACGATTACTCAAGTGATCAATATCGTCAATTTCAGCATTTTGATTCATTAACTTGACCAAATAGTTGACAATTGCAATAATATCCTCTTTGGTTAATACCTGAGTATCCAGAGAAATATTTTGAGATAGCTTTTTATTAATTTTAAAGCGACCTACATCACCCAAATTATATCTTTTATCAGAGAAAAACAATTTATCAATGATGCCCCTCGCAGTTTCTTCATCTGGTGCGTCAGTACCTCTTAACTGCCTGTAAATGTATTCTACCGCTTCCATTTCCGAAGAAGTAGGGTCCTTCTGTAGGGTATTATATATGATGGAATAGTCTTCTGAAACATCATCTTTTTGAAGAATGACAGAATCTTGATTTGAATCCTCCAATATTTTTTGAATGTTATCGTCATCTAACACTTGATCTCTTTCAAGGACAATAACATTTCTTTCAACAGATACAACTTCACCAGTGTCTTGGTCAACAAAATCATCTACCGTTTTGCGTAAAACACGTGCGGCTAATTTTCTGCCTTTTGCTTTAGCCAGGGATTCAGGTGAAACCTTAATTTCTTCAGCAAGACCAAAAATACTCAGGATTTCTCTGTCGGAATTAAAACCAATAGCACGCAACAAAGTAGTTACAGGAAATTTCTTTTTACGATCAATATAGGCATACATAACCGTATTTATATCGGTCGCAAATTCCATCCACGCACCTTTGAAAGGTATTACCCGGGCAGAATAAATTTTAGTACCATTTGGATGAAATGATTGACTAAAAAACACACCAGGAGAACGATGCAATTGAGAAACAATAACACGCTCCGCCCCATTTATAATAAATGTACCTTTAGGCGTCATGTAGGGGATATTACCTAAAAACACATCTTGAACTATAGTCTTGAAGTCCACATGTTCCTCATCATTACAAGATAAACGAAGTTTTGCTTTTAAAGGAACACTATACGTTAATCCTCTCTGCATACACTCATCAATAGTATACCTAGGAGGATCAATGAAATAATCTAAAAATTCTAATGAGAAAATATTACGAGCATCAGAGATAGGAAAATTCTCCTGAAAAACACGAAACAAACCCTCATTGCCTCTCTTTTCAGGCGTGGTTTCTAATTGAAAAAACTCGCGGAAAGATTTAAGCTGAATTTCTAATAAATCCGGGTCTTCAGCCTTAAGTTTAATTTTACCAAAATTAATTCGCTGATTTTCAGCGTGTAAAGTTAAGCCATTTGATGTAGCCATCGTTAGTTTCGGTTTTTATGATAATCTCCGCTTAGAGGAGAAAAAATAGTCAGAAAGTAAAAAGCTTTATACTAAAACTACAAACCAATTACAATCACATTTGATAAAATTGATATGCAGAAAAACGACAAATAGGGCTTGTCAAGACTTAAGTCCCGACTAGCCCTTTATGCCATTTATTGCGTATTTCGGATAAAAAATCCGTACATGCAATAACCAATTATTTCACTTCTACTTCAGCACCAGCAGCTTCCAAAGCTGATCTTAGGCTTTCAGCCTCTTCTTTGGAAACACCCTCTTTAACAGTAGCAGGAGCACCGTCTACAAGGTCTTTTGCTTCTTTCAAACCAATGTTCAAAAGATTTTTAACCTCTTTAACAACATTTAATTTTCCTGCACCACCTGATTTCAATACTACAGTGAATGAAGTTTGCTCAGCAGCAGCAGGAGCATCTCCACCACCTGCAGCAGGACCAGCAACAGCTACTGCTGCAGCAGCAGGCTCAATGCCATAATCCTCTTTTAAAATTGCTGCCAATTCATTGACCTCTTTAATTGTAAGATTTACCAGTTGTTCTGCAAACGCTTTAAGATCTGCCATCTTTGATTTTTTTTAAAAATGAATGTAAAATATGAGTAACAAGCTTGGAAGCCATAATAATTAATAAGAGGTAATTAAGAACCTCTTTCTTCTAGTGTTTTCAATAATCCTGCAATAGTTTGTCCCCCTGATTTTAGAGCGCCTATAACATTCTTTGCTGGAGATTGAAGTAATCCTATGAGTTCACCCAAAAGTTCTTCTTTAGATTTCAATTTAGCCAACAATTCAAGGTTCTCATCACCAAAGATAACATCACTGTCTATATAGGCAGCTTTTACCAATGGTCTATCATGTTCCTTTCTAAACTTTTCGATGATGCGAGCAGGCAAATTGGCCGTATCCGAAAACATGATAGTAGTAGGACCATGAAGGGCGTCAAAAATTGCATCAAACTTCCTTTCTGCAGGAAGACTTTCCATGGCTTTTCTAGCCAATGTATTTTTAACCACTTGCATATCAATACCCTTCTCAAAACAAATTCTACGAAGTTTATTAATTTTTGCAACGGAAAGTGTAGAAGCATCTGTAATATAAAAGAAGGGATTAGTCTCAAATTTACCTTTTAGCTCCTCAACAACCGCAGTTTTTTCTTCTCTAGTCATGATTTATATATTTAAACTGCTTATTTAATAGATTTAGTGTCAACTTTAATTCCAGGACTCATAGTAGATGCCAATGCTATTGAACGCAAATAGGTTCCTTTCGCAGATGAAGGCTTCATTTTGATAAGCGTACTGATGAGCTCATTGGCATTCTCACGAATCTTGTCAGCACTGAAGGAAACACGACCAACTGAAGCATGAACGATACCGAACTTATCAACACGAAATGCTATTTTACCACCTTTAACATCAGAAACAGCTGTTGCAACATCCATAGTTACAGTTCCGGTTTTAGGATTTGGCATCAGACCACGAGGTCCAAGTATACGACCAACTTTACCTACTTGAGCCATTACATTTGGTGTGGCGATAATAACGTCAATATCCGTCCAGCCTTGTCCGATTTTATTAATGTATTCATCCAAACCAACGTAATCAGCTCCAGCAGCCTGTGCTTCTGTCTCTTTATCTGGCGTACATAATACGAGCACACGCTTAGTTTTACCAGTACCATGTGGTAAAACTACAGTGCCACGAATTGCTTGATCTGCTTTTCTTGGATCAACTCCAAGACGGACATGTACGTCTACGGAAGCATCAAATTTAGCTAGATTAACTTCTTTCACTAATGAACTAGCTTCGGACAACGTATAAAGTTTGTCCCCATCAACTTTTGAGGCTATTGCAGCTCTCTTTTTAGATAATTTTGCCATAATAAAAATATTAGGTTTTAGCGCTTAAAATAAGCTCCCTTGAAAAATAATTAATTGTCAGATGATGAACCTCCTTCCCATGGAGCAGTTCCAGCAATGGTAACACCAATGCTACGAGCAGTACCAGCTACCATTTTCATGGCGGATTCAATTGTAAATGCGTTCATATCAGGCATTTTATCTTCCGCTATTTGACGAATCTGATCCCAAGTTACGGAACCCACTTTGTTACGATTGGGCTGTGCTGATCCAGTTTTTACTTTTGCAGCTTCTAACAATTGAATCGCAGCTGGTGGAGTTTTGATGACAAAATCAAAAGATTTATCAACATAAACTGTTATTAAAACCGGTAAAACTTTACCCATTTTGTCTTGAGTTTCTGCATTAAAACGCTTGCAGAACTCCATAATATTCAATCCCTTAGAACCTAAAGCTGGACCTATTGGAGGAGCCGGGTTTGCTTGGCCTCCCTTAACCTGTAATTTTACGTATGTCTGAATTTCCTTTGCCATAATAATTTCTTAATTTAATTCAATTACGGGAGGATGTGGGAAGCTTTCTAACAAGAAACACGTCCTTCCTATTTTAATGTTGTTTTTCAACCTGCATGAAATTTAATTCAACCTCAGTTCCTCTGCCAAAAATCTTGACTATAACTTTTAATTTTTTCTTCTCCTCATTCACCTCTTTAATATCTCCAATAAAATCATTAAATGGACCATCAATAATTTTAACAGTTTGACCTGGAAGGAATGGTTCCAATAATGCAGCAGTAGTTGTCTCTGACTCATCTAATCTACCTAACATCCTATCCGCTTCATGCTTCTTGAGAGGTATTGGTGCCTTAGGTTCTATAAAATAGATTACATCCTTTAAATTAGATATAGTTTGTACTATCTCCCCTGAAAATTTATCAGCCACTGCTTCAACCAAAAGATAACCAGGTAGAATATTGCGCTCCATGATTACCTTTTTACCCCCTTTAATCTTATAAACCTTTTCGGTGGGTACAACTACATTGGTAACAATATCTGACCAACCCTCATTTTTCACTTCAGAATCAATACGTGCTTTAATCTTTTTTTCTTGTCCAGCTATGACACGTAGAGAATACCATTTTTTACCATCATCTTCAGCAATAGGCTGACGATTTTCAAGTATTTGCTTTATTCCATCACGTATGGATGAATCAGCGTCATAAGATTCAGCAACAACCTCCATAAACACCAGACCTGGATGTTGAATTACATCCTTTTTATTTGAGCTCTTTGAAGATCCAGTAGTTTTGTTCAAAAAAACATTTTTAACAATATTTTGCCAATTGTTCTTGACTACAAAATCTTTAATTTGTTGTAAGGAATCTTCCTCCTTACCCAACTGAACCCTTAAAACGATTTGTCTTGTTTCATCCATGAGTTGGTGCATCTGCTATAAACCGTAAAGAAAACCCGTTATTTGCTTGCTGAGCAAATCCATAACGAAAATAATGAGTGCTATCAACAAAGAAGCAACGATTACTACTACCGTGCTACTCTGCAAATTAGCCCATTCTGGCCATGATACCTTATTAATAAGTTCATCATAGCTCTCTTTAATATATAGCGTTATTTTATCCATTGTTTGCACTTTGATGCACGGGCAGAAGGACTCGAACCCTCGGCCTGCGGTTTTGGAGACCGCCGCTCTAACCAACTGAGCTATGCCCGTATAAATGAAAGTTAAGCACCCCCTTAGAGGTGCTTAACTCCTATTAATTATTCAAAAATATTAATCTAAAATCTCAGTAACCTGCCCTGCACCTACTGTACGTCCTCCTTCACGAATAGCAAAGCGTAAACCTTTTTCCATCGCGATAGTGTTCAACAATGTTACTTCTAGAGAAACATTATCTCCAGGCATTACCATCTCTACACCAGCAGGCAACTTCACATCACCAGTAACATCAGTAGTACGGAAATAGAACTGAGGGCGGTAACCGTTAAAAAATGGAGTGTGACGTCCACCTTCATCTTTACCTAAAACGTAAACCTCGCACTTAAACTTCTTGTGTGGCTTAACAGATTTAGGTGCACAAATTACCATACCACGCTTGATAGCTTCTTTGTCAATACCACGAAGCAACAAACCTGCGTTGTCACCAGCTTCACCACGAGACAACAACTTTCTAAACATCTCCACACCAGTTACAGTAGATGTAAGAGGCTTTTGATCATCAGCCATCATACCAATGATCTCTACTGGATCATTCACATTGATAACACCACGCTCTATTCTACCAGTTG
>CAYUZA010000146.1:0-6905 GCA_964449535.1 uncultured Saprospiraceae bacterium | reverse complement strand
TGCAGATTCCAAAATAGAAAGGGTAGCGCAGCGTTTGCTTTTGTTTTTAAGATGGCATGACTACCATTCCAGGCCTGGATAAGCACGCTGCATAAATTGCATTTCAGCCAGAATATATCCCAAATGCTCAGTGTGCGTTCCTGTTTTTCCACCTTCATATTGAAAGCGGTCACCAGGTATAGAAAGTGTCGCCTGGTCTAGAATGCGTTTACGGTGATCTTTAATTTGGCTGGCAATAGATATTGGATCAACAGCGATTTCTAGTGAAATTAAATTTGACTCAAAAGGAGCAGGTCGAAGGCACTCTTCAGCATACATCCAAAGCTGTTCTAGGGCTTCGCTTACTTTTTGGTTACTTTCGGATGTACCATCTCCCATGCGGATTATCCATTCACCGCTGAATCGAACATGATATTGCACTTCTTTGAGTGATTTGTCGGCTATAGCTGCCAGCATTTCATCGCGGCTACGTCTCAGTTTTTCTAAAAAATACAAATGCCAGGTATCGAACAAAAACTGGCGAACTATGGTGTCTGCCCAATTTCCATTGGGCTGTTCTACCAGGAGAAGATTGTAATATTGCCTATTGTCGCGCAAGAATGCCAAATCATCTTCAGTATATTCAGGGCCTAATAATTGGGCTGCGTATTGGTAATACATCCTGGCTTGTCCTATCAAATCCAATGAAATGTTGGTTAGGGCAATGTCTTGTTCCAATACAGGGCCATGGCCGCACCACTCACCAAGGCGCTGTCCAAGAATCATAGTGTTGTCAGCCAGATGCAAAACATATTGAACGGTATCTGAGAAACTTTCAGGTATTTGAACAGTGCGCATAGATAAGTGGGATTTTTACATGTGTTTGACTTCTTCCGGAAGATCGTAAAAAGTGGGGTGGCGGTAAATTTTGTCTTTTGCAGGTTCGAACAAAGCTTCGCTTTCTGCAGGGTCAGAAGCTACGATGTGAGAGGACTCAACTACCCAGATACTTACTCCTTCCATACGTCTGGTATACACATCGCGTGCGTGCTCTAAGGCCATGCGTGCATCTGCAGCATGAATGCTGCCTGCATGCTTGTGGTGAAGTCCGGACTTGGATCTTATAAACACTTCCCAAAGGGGCCATTCTTGTGTTTGCATTAGGTATAATTTTAAGCTACTTCGGATTTGGAGGCTGTTCTAGCGGATTGTTTTTGTGCGTATGCAGCAGCAGCCTCTCTTACCCAGCGACCATTTTCATAAGCGTCTACCCGCGCTTTCAATCGCTGGCGATTGCAAGGACCATTTCCATTGACGACATTCCAAAATTCATCCCAGTTGATGGCACCAAAATCATAATGACCGCGTGCTTCATTCCATTTAAGATCGGGGTCGGGAACGGTAAGCCCTATTAGTTCTGCCTGAGGCACGGTGGCATCTACAAATTTTTGGCGCAATTCGTCATTGGTAAATCTTTTTATCCTCCAGCGCATGGATTGTTCAGTGTGCAGAGAGTCTTTGTCACTTGGGCCAAACATCATGAGGGAGGGCCACCACCATCTATTTAAGGCATCTTGTGCCATAGCTTTTTGAGATGGAGAACCCTTGGCTAGTGTGAGCATAATCTCATAGCCCTGGCGTTGGTGAAAACTTTCCTCTTTGCAGACCCTGACCATAGCTCTTGCATAGGGTCCATAGGAGGTACGACAGAGTGGCACTTGATTCATAATGGCTGCACCATCTACCAGCCAACCAATAGCGCCCATATCTGCCCAGCTAAGGGTAGGGTAATTGAAAATACTGGAGTATTTGGCTTTTCCGGAGTGTAGGTCTTCGATCATTTTATCGCGCGACTCACCTAGGGTTTCTGCTGCGCTATAAAGATATAGTCCATGTCCAGCCTCGTCTTGGACTTTGGCGAGTAAGGCTACTTTGCGACGAAGAGACGGAGCTCGGGTGATCCAGTTTCCTTCCGGAAGCATTCCCACAATTTCGGAGTGAGCGTGCTGTGAAATTTGTCGCAGCAATGTCTTTCGATAATGATCGGGCATCCAATCCTTGGGCTCTATTTTTTCATCGGCGTCTATTCTTGCCTGAAAACGTTCTTCTAAGGACAATACGGACATAGTACTTTTTGATTTAAGTTTCAAAAATAGCAAATACGATTCAATTAACAAATTTTTCAAACGAATGTTTGTTCGTAAAATTTAAAAATAGTCTTTTGTTGGTTTTATCGGAAGCTACATGGATTGTTTAGGCATTTAAGAAAGAGAAAATGGAAGTGACTTGAGCTATTTTTTAAAGTAAAAAATGTAATTTTATCCAATGAATGGGAACAATGTTAAAAGTTGGTGGTGGTGTTTAACATTATTATTTTGCTTGCTCAATATACTGAAAGTACAGGGGCAGCAGGTGCGTTATCTTAAAGAGTCGACTGCCCAGTTTACGATGCCTTTTGAATTTCACAATCAATTTATTGTCGTTAGCCTTCGCGTTAATGGACTGCCGCTGAAATTCATAGTGGATACCGGAGCTGAATATACGATATTGTTTCACCGGGAAATTGCAGATTGGCTGGGTTTGGAATCACAACGAAGGGTCAGGCTTATGGGTGCGGATATGGAGACGGAGTTGTATGCACGAGTGGTGCCTACGGTATCTTTAATGCTGCAGGACCAGTGTCATGTAACTACCCCGTTGTTGGTATTGGAGGAGGATTTTTTTGAATTGGATCATGTCATCGGCATTCCGGTGGCAGGTATATTGGGTGGAGGTGTGTTGCGCCAGTTTGCCATTAAAATTGACTATACAAGACCAGAACTAACATTTTACGATCCGGTGTTTTTTAAGGCACCTGCCATGGGATTTAAGCGTATTCAACTGGAAATAGACCGTAGCAAGCCTTTTGTCGTGACTGAAATTTCCATACGCCCTGGAGAAAAACACCGGGTAAAATTGTTGTTGGATACGGGAGCATCTTTGGCTTCTTTGTTGTATGTGAGACCTGAAAATGGGTTGCATATACCCGATACAGTGATTACGGGCACGTTGGGAGTAGGATTGGGCGGTGCGCTGCGAGGATATATCGGAAAGATGGAATCCCTGGAGTTGGGAGACTTTACTTTTGAACGATATTTGGCCAGTTTTCAGCAGCCTGTCGTTGAAGATTCGTTGTTACTCTCATTTGGGAAAGATGGGATGATTGGAAATGGATTGCTGAGTCGCTTTAACTTGATTTTGGATTATAAAAACAGTCAGTTGTATCTCAAGCCTAATCGCTGGTTTCGCAAGAAGATCAAGGCAGACAGGAGTGGATTGATACTTATCACAACTGGCAGTGATTTGAGAAGAATACAGGTGTTGGATGTAATTGTGGGTTCACCGGCACATGAGGCAGGTATAGTGCCGGGAGATGTATTGTTGCGATACAATAATGTTCCGCTTACGCTGATTGGGTACGAAGGTTTGCTCCGAAGGTTGACCCGATCGCCTGGAAAAAGAGTCAGGTTGGATATTAAACGGGGTGATTCCAGGTCGTTTTCGGTGGATTTTTTGCTGAGGGATTTGTTGTAGGGGGGGGTAAAGATCCGTGAAGTTTAACAAGATTAAATGGGGTTTGAACTAGAATACTATGGGTTTGACAGGTAAAATATGTGGGTTAATTACATCTCAAAAACTTGAAAGAGTGTATTAATCTGATCATGGCACAGATGTAAAAGTTCTAATTTCAAACTAAAAGCTGAATATAGGTTTGAATGTATTTTCCTTCATTTTATTTGAAAACTTCTTGGCTTCACGATTTGTCTCAATGAAAAGTAAGCTACGGTTTTAGAAAATAATTTTCTTATTATGAATGCCAGATTTTATTTTTTTTTCATTTGTCGAACAGCAATTTATAAATTCTTAGTAACTTTATCTTAATTTTATCTTAATAAACATGTTTGAATTCAAGTACGAAGAAGATTTTGAACCAAGTAAAAATGTCCTAAGTCTTTGGTTATTCACAAAAAAGAATGAGAAACTTGTTCATGGACACATACTACCGGGTATGTTCAACCAAAGTGACTACTCCATTTTTGCTCTAGGATTTGCTTTTATATTACTACTTGAAGGAGCTGCAACCTTATGGGTAAAGAGTATTGGTATAACCATTGAAATTATCATCGCTTCAATTCTTCTAGATATATTCTTGGCTGTGTTTGGGCACTTTGCTTACGGACGAATTATTAAATACAAAAACTATGTATTGGTTTTGAGTAACAGCAATGAAGGAAATAGGGCGATAGATGATCAGGTGTATAAACAGATCGCTTTTTATATCCGTAAAGTCTCATTCTGGAAAGCGTATAGAAACATCTTCAACTTTCTAATTATTTTATCAGGTTTTCTTAAATTTTTTTGGTTTTACATCGACTATGCAATTTTTGACTCAACTGCACTATTGATTGGTTTTTTATATTTGGCTGGATCAGTTCTTCATATTTTATGCACAGGTTACTTTGTGTTTAGCGTTTATTTTATTTCAAAACTGAAATCCCAGCATAGAAGATACATGAAGCCTTCGACCACCGCCAAATTCTCTTTTGTACCAGCTAATCCTAGAAGACTTGTCTTAACTAGTGAGCCAATAGAAGTAGCAACAGCAGGAAGACATATTATCAGACTTAACGAAAATCATGAATATGAATTGGTGACTAATGGCATACTTACCGATGAGAACCTTTCTGAATTGATAGGTAAACAGAAAAGCCCTACTCAAAAGAGAATTGTCGCAATCAAAGGGGTGGAACAACAGCTTAGCCTAATGAACTAAGAAAGATTATTTCAATGAGAATCAAATTAATTTTAATTAGCATTATTTCGATTTTTAGCCTTACATCTTGCAAAATGGATGTGTCAGAGGCTAAAATAGATATTTTTATTTCGCAACCAATTGGGAGTTTACCTGATGAACCAATTCCTGATAATTTGAAAGAGCTAGCCATAGAGCCTTTTATTTGTGGAGATTCATCAATGTATACACATATCATATCCGTTTTTCCGATTTATAATTTGGACTCATCAGTGAAAATAACCGACAAGTTAAATAATTCTTTTGCAGGGGATCCGACCAACCCAAAATGGGTAAAGAGAAAATTAAAAGAGCATTTAGACAGCTTAAAAATTGGAGATATACTGTCAAAAAGGATAGAAATAGATCGTGAGACTTTAAAATTAGCCTATAATAAAATATTTAAGGAGGCAGCGCCTAATAGTATCTTTGTTCTTACTCATGAAACTTTCCCAATAGATTCATTTACAGTCAGAAAGGATGTTGTTACGGTTCAGACTGTAAACGAACTCAGAAAGGCAATTAATAAAAAGCTTTGTGAATCAGGCCCTGTTCCTTTAAAGATTTTGATTGAACCTTATCTGCCTGAGATTGAGCTTCCTAAAGAAAAAGAAGCACCAGTTTTGTTGGAAGAAAATGAGGTTGCGTTTGAAATGGATGATAAAACCATGCTCAGAACAATTGGGGAAGAAATAATTAGCCGATTGGAGATAGACCCTCTTCAATGGCAACTATGGTATGCATTATCTATTAATCGTATCAAACTAGGTTATCTAGATCAGGGAATGGATAATCTGAAAAGTGCAGTTAAAGAAGCAATAGATATGGGAGAGGGGGATGAATTATTGCGCTACTTGGAAAAAAAAGAGAATTTTATTCAAGACAAATACAAAGGATCCGATAAGCCAAGGCACTTAGACGCGATTCTTACAGCACTGAAGAGAAATGAGAAATGCTTGATAGAAGTGATAACGCAAACAGTAATTGCCGAAAATTGGCACAATATAGGAAGGAATACCGTAAATTTAATTCCGGATGTAGCTGGATTTTACAAGAATTCCTATTGGGGATTTCGCATCCACGTAAAAGAAAAGTATAAAGATCATTCAATTTTGGTTGACATATTTGTCCCAAATAAAAACGGAACTATCGAGAAGCTTGATTTTATCTTAAGATTGGGCCAAGAATTCACAGCGAAATTGAGTGATTCAAAGATAGGTGAAGGTGAATGGGAATTTATCTTTATCAATGAGAGTCCGTCTGATTGTAGTCACGTAAAAATTAGATATGACATCAGGAAAATCTGATTAAACTATGCAGCAACTGATTATCAATGCATTAATAATAAAGTTCCAAAGCTCATTTTCTGAAAATCGAATAGTGGATGCTTTTTTCGTATTCCAATGTAAATAAATTTTTGTTTCAAGTTTAGATAGATCATTTTTGGCGATAAAATAAAATGATGAAATGAGCAGGCAAATAATCGCATTATTTCTCTTTTTTGCAGCTTCTATGGGTATTAATTGTAGATCCGGGAATGAGCGAAATGTAAATGATGAAAATCTGTACAATATTACCAAAATAGTGGATGGTGACACATTCTGGGCTGAAAATGGAAAAGGTAATAAAATTAAAGTCAGACTCATTGGAATAGACGCACCTGAATCGAGAAAAACATTTAAAAAAGAGGTGAGCTATTTCGGAAAAGAGGCGAAACTATACCTCAAATCGTTATTGACGGGACAGAAAGTCAAATTAGAGTTTGATGTTTCTAAATCTGATCAATATAATCGGACTTTGGCTTATGTTTATTTACAAAATGGGGTGTTTGTCAATGCGGAATTAGTTAAAAATGGCTATGCAATGGTTATGACCGTTCCTCCGAATGTTAAATACGCAGATTTATTTTTAAAACTCCAGCAGGAAGCTAGGGAGAATTTCAGGGGTCTTTGGGCTATTGAATAATGGAAAATTAGTCAAATTCTGATAGAGGGCAACTTAGTTGCTTTACAGTTATAGACTTCTTAAATTTTTTGATTAATCAGATGTACGTTCCGGATTAAGACCGGTGTTTTGTCGAGAAGTAATAGCAGGA
>CAYUZA010000145.1:0-7024 GCA_964449535.1 uncultured Saprospiraceae bacterium | reverse complement strand
TCGTGAAAGTGGATTATAGGTTCGCTTGGTTTCCAACGGCCACGCACATATCTGGCGCCTATTTGCCAATCTGCTTTTAAATTTTTATTATTATTTGAAAAAACATTTCCTAGTCTCAGGTCTTGTTGAAGGCGGTCATATTGCCATGCTTGCCGCATACCTTTTTGGTAAAGCTCATAATATTCACCAAAATATGCCTTCGAGTTTTCAGAAGACAAGGTGGCATCATAAAATTTAAAGGCATTTTGCTCCCATTGAATTAGGTGTTCCAGGTATATTTTTTTACCTAATAATGGCAATTCCTTCCACCTGTTGCTCAACCCGAGTTTGCGATCTTTCAGGCTGGTCTGAGAATTGTCTAAAAACACAGGGTAGTTTGCTCTTTGGCGAAAAATCGGAACTTGTAAAAGAGTGTCTGTGGTAATCCCTCCATTATTTTCCTGTATCATTTCATAGGCCTGAAAATAGGCAGTTGTGTGCATGCGACCTTGCCACCACGTTCCATCAAATACAAAACGTGCACTGGTGTTACGCAGTCTTTGAGATCGATAATCGCCAATTTGAGGCAGACGCTCATAATCCAATGAAAACCAAGTGCTATCTCCTAATCGGAGCCCTAGGTTGGCTTCGAAAAAATAGTCATCCTGGTCGGAGCCCCTTAAGAATAGTAGCTTCGAGAATGCTGACTCCGTGAGGTATGTCCGTGGAGACTGATTTACCCAACGATAATGTTGAAAGCCCTCCAAAAGTGGGCGGTTCCCATCTTGTGGCAGCCAGTCCCATAGTGTATTTCTAGCTGCACTGCCGGGTACACCAAGGTGTAGTAGGTCAAAATCCCTGCGCCTGGCTGGATCATAATGATGAAAATAGTGGTAACCACTGGTATCGCTCAGTACATGATTTTCTTCCGGATTAATTATGTGCCTCCATCTGACCCTAAAGCTGTCCGTATCAATCAGTTCTTTGATATTAAAAGCTGCCGAATCTCGGGTAAATTCCTGGTTTGGAGTTTCTGACTGGCTAAAAAGAGCAATACGCAATGAGAGCAATAAAGAAAGGATAAATCCAATCTTAAATTTCTGATCTACTACCCATTGTGATCTGTAACGCATCACATATTCAGTACGTCGGGACTCATGCCCATACTTGAGAAACCGCCATCGTGGTAAAGATTTTGCATGGTCACCATCCTGCTCAAGTCTGAAAACATTAATACGCAATAATCCGCGCAGGCTTCAGCTGAAGCATTACCCAAGGGAGACATCTTATCCGCGTAGTCAAAAAATTCTTTAAATCCTTTTACACCAGATCCTGCTGTTGTAAATGTAGGTGATTGGGAAATGGTATTGACCCTAACTTTTTTGGCCTTAGCAAAATGATAGCCAAAACTACGTGCAAATGACTCTAGCAATGCCTTGGATTCTGCCATTTCATTATAGTCCGGGAAGGTTCGCTGGGCAGCGATATAGCTTAATGCGAGGATCGATCCCCACTCATTCATATAATCTTTTTGTAATGCGAGTTGCATTAATTTATGAAAGGATATGGCAGAAATATCGAAAGTTTTCTGCATCCATTCATAATTTAAGTCAGTGTAGGGTTTGTTTTTCCGAACGTTGAGCGACATACCGATGGAATGCAGCATAAAATCGATTTTTCCGCCCATTACTTCAGATGATTTGTGCAGTAATTGTTCAAGATCCTCCAGACTAGTCGCATCAGCAGGTATGATCCCCGCGTTTAGCTTGCTTCCCAATTCTTGTATTTTTCCAAATCGCATGGCTACTGGTGCATTGGTAAGCGTAATTACCGCTCCTTGTTCAACGCATTTTTCTGCCACTTTCCAAGCAATACTCTGCTCATCCAAAGCACCAAAAATGATTCCACGTTTTCCTTTCAATAAGTTATTTGACATACAATTTGAAGTTATTTTCCGGATAAAGATATAAGTTCTTTGGCATTTTCCAAAGCAGAAGGGCTTGGTGGATCTGTACTCAGCATTACCGCGAGAGCGTAAATCCGTTCATCTTCATTCAACACACGTACCTGGGAAATAGTCTGACCATTTTGCTCGGTTTTATAAACAATCATGTGTTGGTCTGCGCGGGAGGCGACCTGCGCTGTGTGGGTGATTACCATTACCTGTTGCCCTACAGATAGTTTTTGCAGCATTTGCCCCATTTGCAGAGCTACCTGACCGCTGACCCCGGTATCAATCTCGTCAAAAATCATAGTGGGTAACGCCAATACTTTAGCCACTAATGACTTAATAGCCAATGCAATACGTGACAATTCACCCCCAGAAGCAACCTCTTTGATGGGCATAAAGTCACTTCCTTTATTGGTAGCAACCAGAAATTTAACCTGATCAAGGCCCATAGGACCTGGTTCTTCTATCTTTTTAATTTCAATTTTCAGACGAGCCTGTGGCATGTGCAAGCGCTCAAGTGACTGTTGTACTGATCCTTCAATCGCCTCGCAGGCTTTTTCGCGGTTTTTGTGCATTAGCTCGCCAATTCGTAGAAGCTCTGCTTTTTCGAGCTCACAGGTCTTCTCCAATTGTCGAATGGACTCGCCCAAAGATTCAAACTTATTAGCCTGAGCGCGTAATTCTTTTTCTTTTTGTAAAAGCTCGGTCAAGTCATTTACCTGATGTTTTTTGAATAGCCTATATAAAAGCTGGAGTCTTTCTTCTACTTCCTGAAGGCGTTTTGGATCCAACTCTACATTTTCTTCAGTATGGCTTAATTCTCTATGTATTTCACTAAGTTCTACTTGTATATTTTCTAATTGGGAGGCTATGTTTGCAGCAGGAACATATAATCGGCTGATTTGATGCATCGACTGCGTTATTCTCGAAATTTGAGGCAGAATCGCATAATCAGAATCGTCCATCCATTGAATAGCTTCCCTATAGTGTCTTTTGATATCCTCTGCGTGCGAAAGGGTTTGGCTTTCATTTTCCAACACTTCTAACTCCCCTTCTTGCAGATTGGCCTCCTCCAATTCTTTCCACTGGAACATCAAATAATCTTGCTCGTTTAAAGCTTTTTTTTCCTCTTTGCGCAACTCCTCCAGCTTTAATTTCGATTGTTGATATTGCCTATACAGTTGCTGATAAGTATTGCGCTGTTCCATATTTCCGGCCACAGCATCCAACACATTTAGTTGAAAGCTGGCATTAACGAGATCTAAAGTATCAAATTGTTGATGGAGATCAAGCAGTGCTGCACTAAACTCCTGGAGGATGCTCAATGAGACAGGAGTGTCATTGATAAAGGCCCTCGATTTACCTCCGGGGGCAATTTCCCGTCGAATAATCAATTCATCCTCATAGTCCAAATCATGAGCTTCGAAAAGAGCTTGCAGCTGGTAATTACGAATATCGAAGGTAGCTTCTACCAGACATTTTTGATCTGGCTGATACATTACTTTACTATCCGCTCTATCGCCTAAAACCAGTCCAAGCGCACCTAATAATATGGACTTACCGGATCCAGTCTCCCCGGTAAAAACAACAAGTCCTGGACCAAAAGTTAAGTCTTGTTGCCTTATTAGAGCATAATTACTTATTTGAAGGTGGCGCAGCATTAATCAATTACTTGTTTAAAGACTGATACAATGCCGGGTCTACTTGTGTATTCAATCTAGTTGCCTGGTCAAAATCTGACCGAGCAGCAGCCATATTGCGCAGTATCATATGCGCCTTGCCTCTTTCTAAATAGAAAAACCCGTTGTTAGGATTTGCTTTAATGGCAATATCATAAAATGGCATAGCCTCATTTGTTCGACCAATAACCCTGAGGGCTCTGGCTTTTTCATAGTACAAATTAGTCTCATTGGGTGTATACTGAAGTAGCTTTTCTATATCTGGAATGGATTCTTCAAACCGATTTAGTGCTTGTAGTACCAAAAATCTTGTTCTGTACCCATTCGGTAAGGTAGGGTCTACTTCCAACCCTTTATTAACATCTTGTAGTGCTTCTACATGCCTTCCAGTGCTCGCTTTAACTGCTGAACGGTTGATCCAATATTCTCCTTTTGAAGGATCTAATTCAATGGCTTTGTCATAATCAGCTTCTGCATTTGGCCAGTCTTGTTTGTTAAAGTAAAGCTTCCCTCTACTATTAAAGGTGGTTGCTTTTGTAGGTTCAAGCTTTATAGCGGTGCTGTAATCTGCCATAGCCAGATCCAGTTGCTCATTTTCACGATAAAAGTTGGCCCGATTACCAAAAGGTAACGTTACGTTTTGATAAAATTTGATAACATGGGTCCATAAGGTTCCTCCGTCTTTCCAAATTTTGATTTGTTGGATAGATAAATAACCAAAAATGGCAAAAATGAGGGCAAAAAGACCTAAACCAATTGATTTCAGCTGTGGACGCGAGAAAAGAAACTTTTCACTGTAAAAACCAACAATAAAAAACAAACCAAAATAAGCGACATAGGTGAAACGATCGGCAAGAAATCCTTGTCCAGCACCAACTATTTGAAGGAGGAACATGATATTGAAGGTGAAGAACAATAGGCCGAAAACCAATTCTTTTAATCCTTTTAGGTGAGCTATGAAACCCGCCGCCACAATACCTAAAGCCGGAACCATGGAAGCATAAATGTACCAGGGTATAAATTTAGGGTAGGGATAAAGGGGCGACATAGGGTATGGGACAATTAATTTGTATAGGTAGGTGATGTAGGAGTAAGCACCAATAAATAGCCGCTGGAAAAGATTATACGCTGTTTTAGTTTGATCCAGGGATTCGCTTTCCCCGAGAAAATAAACACCAATCAAACCAAAAGTAAGTGATAATGCGAAATAATGCACTTTTTCAAATATGAGTCTAAATTGAATTGGTCTGTTGGTGAAGTAATCGATAGCTAGCATAGTTAAAGGCAGAGAAACCGCCTGAATCTTTGAAAATAGAGATAAAATGAAGTAGAGTAAAATGAATATGCCATGTAAAAACTTGTTGCTTCCACGTAGAAAGTAAATATAGTGTATCAATGCAGCAAAGTAGAAAAAGGCAAAAAGAACATCCTTGCGCTCTGTGATCCAGGCTACAGATTCTACCCTCATGGGGTGGATGCCAAATAAAAGTGCCAATATTGCGCTACCCCAAAAGCTTAGGCCTAAGAGACTGGCCAGCCAAAATGCCAATAAAACGCAGCCAAGGTGAAATACCAGATTGACCATATGGAACTTATGGGCATGGTCGGAATATTCTTTTAGTGAGACACCTTGAATATTATAGATTTTCCTCTCTAGGGCAAAAGTGGCTATGGGTAGTGGGTTGTAGTTACCTATGACGCTACTTTTTTTAGGATCTATTGAAAAAATGTCTTTAAAGGTTTGACTGGTAACCGGACCTTGAAGGTTCTTGTTCTCCATAATATTGACCTCGTCGTCCCAGTTTACAAATCCATTTTTTAAGGATCCCTGATAAACAATAGTGGTAATAAAAAGGATAGCAAGCGCAGCGATAATATTATTTTTCTGAGTCCAAAAAGGTTTTTCAGAAACGAAGCTGGTTTTTTTTACCTTTGAAGGAATCGTTTGCTTGGCGGAGCCAGCAGGGTATTTCTTTGGTTTTTGTTTGGCCATAACGTTGAATTTAATACCATTCCGGATGTAAAAGTAACGAATCCTGACAAATCAAAAGAGTACCAATAGGTAAAACCTTTTAAAGCCACAAAAACGTCAAAATCATATAAAATTATAAAAAGAAACTCCCTGTGAAACCAGGTATTTATCTAGCCTGAAATAGCACAGGGAGCAATATATAAATAGATAAGGTTGTGGCGAGTAGAAATGGGTTAACGTATAAAATAATGTAGACCTAAGGACAAGCTAAGTGGATAGTGGTGCAGGTCTGTCTTTGAAATTCGGGTGCTCCAAACCCATTGCACTGAAATTTGGATCTTGGGCGTCCCGGCTCTGCAAGTTATAGAAGGTTCTATGAAATAATGGCGGGGGTTATTTTTGAGTAGGCGAGCATAATCGATGTTTTTGTATTTAAGATCGCTTTCCACTTCGGTAAATTCGACTTGCCTGAGTCGGCTTCCGATGCTTACTGAACTAAATTTTTTTATAAAAGTGAATGAACTTTGTAATGATCGTGTATTGACGGTGGCTTCAAGGTTAGTATATATGCTCCTATCAAATAAAAACCATTCTTCCATATGATTTTTCATCCTTCCATTACCCAGGAGACCAAAAATTTCCCAGTGTAGGGAATCATTAATCATTTTTTGATAGCCTACACCACCTTCGAATTGATATTCTTTACCTTTAGTTAGATCTAAAGCCCTGCTTTTGGTGATTGCAGCACCATTCATTTGAACTGAGAAATTATCTGCCACTGCAAAAGAGAAATGTGCTTGTCCGCCCCAATTTCCGATGGATACATTTGTATGAGTATCGCCTTGTTTTTTGAGTAGTGCTGTTTGATGTGGGGTAGGGCGGTAAAGCATTGGCGGGGAGCTACAGGAAACGAATACTCCCAAAAAGGTTAACAGTGTTAAAAATTTAAATGGTAATGAAAAGTATTTCATGACATAAGTGAGTTTGTTGATGCAAAATTGCGGGTAAATCATGTGCTGAAAAGAGGGTATTTTGCCAATAATACATATAATATTTGCATATATGTCGTGAGTGACTTGTGCAGGGTGTCAGGAAAGTAAATCTTGTGGGTAACAAGTCAAAAAAAACTTTTTTTACGGGTTTAGATTTGGAAATATTGGTGGAGTGTATATCTTTGCGACCGCTAAAGGGGAATAGAGATGTTTATTCCTTTTACATCCTGGTGAGATGGGTGAGTGGCTGAAACCAACAGTTTGCTAAACTGTCGTACGGGTGACCGTACCGCGGGTTCGAATCCCGCTCTCACCGCACTTTTGTGTGGTGGGGAATATGGCCAGCTTTCATTGTCAGGGTGAACAAGCGTCTTCAGATATGAAGAGAAAACAATTTACGGGGTGTAGCGCAGTCCGGTTAGCGCACCTGGTTTGGGACCAGGGGGTCGCA
>CAYUZA010000144.1:0-7114 GCA_964449535.1 uncultured Saprospiraceae bacterium | reverse complement strand
TGTAGGCCTTTACTTTATCATCCTGAGGTATGGAAATGATGTTTTGGATCACGCGCCCCGCAGTAGTCTTGGAAGCCTCAGGAATCTCATATACCCGGAGCCAGAAACATCTTCCCTGCTCTGTAAAAAACAACAAATAATTGTGGTTAGTAGCCACAAACATGTGTTCAATAAAGTCAGAATCACGGGTTTTACTACCTCTTGATCCTCTACCTCCTCTAGATTGTGTGCGGTATTCTTCAACCTTAGTCCGCTTAATATATCCAAGGTGAGAAATGGTTACAACCACCTCATCATCAGATATCAGATCTTCTATAGAAATTTCGCCATCTGCATGCGTAACGGCAGTCCTCCTGGCATCACCAAATTTAGCTTTAATTTCGGCCAATTCCTCTTTGATAATTCCCCTTTGAAGTGCCTCACTGGCTAGGATTTCTTTGAGGCGCTGGATGGTTTTCATCAATTCATCATATTCCAGCTTAATTTTATCTCTTTCCAAACCGGTAAGCCTCTGCAAACGCATTTCCAGGATGGCTTTTGCTTGAATTTCGCTTAGTTGGAATTGCTCCATTAGTCCAGCACGAGCTATATCTGGTGTTTCAGAGGCTCTAATTAATGCTATAACAGCATCCAGGTGATCAAGTGCAATCAATAAGCCTTCAAGGATATGAGCCCGTTCTTCCGCTTTACGCAACTCAAACTGACTGCGACGCACGATAACTTCCAGACGGAACTTAATAAATTCCTCTATGAGTTGCTTTAAATTAAGCGTATGGGGGCGACCATTAACGAGAGCCACATTATTTACACCATAGGAACTCTGAAGAGGTGTGTATTTAAATAATTGACTAAGAATTACTTTTCCAATGGCATCCTTTTTGAGTTCAACAACTATGCGTAGACCGCTTCGGTCTGACTCATCCCGCACATCAGAGATACCTGTTATTTTTTCTTCATTAACCAGTTCAGCAATCTTTACAATCAACTGAGCTTTATTTACCTGATAGGGAATCTCAGTAATAATGATGGTCTCGCGATTGCCATCAGATTCAATATCTGTCTTAGCGCGCACTACAACTTTTCCTCTTCCGGTATGAAACGCTTCTCGTACACCTTCTACGCCGTAAATAATACCTCCGGTAGGAAAATCCGGAGCGGTTATATGCTGCATCAATTCATCAATCGTAATTTCCGGATTATCTACGGTAGCTATAATGCCATCTACTACTTCACTTAAATTATGAGGCAGCATATTGGTAGCCATACCTACAGCGATGCCCGAAGCTCCATTAATCAAGAGATTGGGTACTTTGGTTGGAAGCACAGTAGGTTCTTCGAGAGAATCATCAAAATTCAGAGCAAAGTCAACTGTTTCTTTCTCGATATCAGCTAAAACCTCATCCGAAATGCGCTGCAAACGGGCCTCTGTATAACGCATTGCAGCGGGACTATCTCCGTCCATAGAACCAAAATTTCCCTGACCATCGACCAAGGGATAACGAAGAGACCAATCTTGAGCCATTCTAACCATGGTATCGTACACGGAGGCATCTCCGTGAGGATGGTATTTTCCAAGCACCTCTCCTACTATTCTCGCAGATTTTTTATGCGGACGGTTGTACGTTAAACTTAAATCATACATTCCGTATAGTACCCGCCTGTGCACGGGCTTCATACCATCTCTTACATCGGGCAATGCCCTAGACACTATAACGCTCATGGAATAGTCGATATAGGCGGACTTCATTTCATCCTCTATATTGACCTGAATAACTTTATTAAAAGACATACTGCATTATTATGTACACGAATCACTTTCTATGACTCGCAAAGATACACATCCTTTTTGTACATATAAAACATTATCTAATTTGATCGAGTATATTCTTGCATTTTCTAAAACCAATAGTTTTGCAGTACCAACAAAACGTAGTAGTAATCAGCTTTTATTTGGCTTAAAAAAGTGTATTCCATAGTTCTATTGACTGTGTGCATGCACTAAAGCCCAAGTATCGTAAACCTATACCGCCAAAGAATGTTAATTTTGCAACCAAATAAATACTGGCGTGAAGCAAGTAACTCCTTATGAAGCATCTGCTGACTCAAAAAAGCAGCAAGTATCCAATATGTTTAACAACATTGCAGGATATTATGATTTTTTAAATCATTTTTTATCTCTAGGTATCGACATACAGTGGAGAAAAAAAATGGCAAAAGAATTAGAAGACAGACCCTATCCGATGATAATAGATGTAGCTACTGGAACAGCAGATGTAGCACTTACATTATCCAAAACTGTGGATACAAAACAGGTAATTGGTGTAGATATTGCAAAAGAAATGCTGGAGATTGGACGAAAAAAAATAGCAAATGTTGGCAAATCGCAACTCATTCAGTTAGAACTGGGCGATTCTGAAAATTTGCGTTTTGAAGACAATACGGCAGATGCTGTAACAGTTGCTTTTGGCGTGCGTAATTTTGAAAACATTCAACAAGGTCTTACAGAAATTAAACGAGTGCTTAAACCAGGTGGAAAAATGGTCGTACTTGAGTTTTCAAAACCACAAATTTTCCCTTTCAAGCAATTGTATCACGCTTATTTCCGTTATATATTACCTTTGATAGGAAAAATGACATCCAAAGATCCTAAGGCATATCGCTATTTGTACGAATCTGTTCAGGCATTTCCGGACAATAGGGAATTTACCACAATGTTGGATGGACTTGGTTTTCGTGATTCGGGTTATACTCCGTTAACATTAGGCATATGCAGTATTTACGTAGCTTACAAGTAATAGGATTTTTATTTGCAATACCCATCATCGCTTGGGCTCAGAAATATAATAACGCGAACGTGAACTATAACAATTTCAAATCGCGACAATATTATTTTGGAATAACGCTAGGCTACAATTCATCAAATTACAAGATTCTGCAAAGCGAAAACTTTCTCACCAAGGAAGATGTATCCAAGGTGTCCTCAGTGACGGGAGGTGGTGTTAATGTAGGACTAGTAACCAATCTTAAAATTGGAGAATATTTTGATATCCGACTACTTCCTACACTTTCATTCGCGAGTAGACAATTGAATTATACCCTTGCAAGTGATGAAGTGCGGGTATTTGATCGTAAAATGGAGCCTGTTTTTGTAGAAGCTCCGCTACAGTTTCGCTACAAATCAGACACTTATCAAGATATGAAAATGTATGTCTTGGGCGGTGTTAAATATATATTCGATGTTAGCAGCGAATCGCGCACCAAAC
The DNA here is from genome assembly GCA_964449535.1 of uncultured Saprospiraceae bacterium. Classification (GTDB taxonomy): domain Bacteria; phylum Bacteroidota; class Bacteroidia; order Chitinophagales; family Saprospiraceae; genus SLDF01. The sequence continues at coordinate 3,851 of CAYUZA010000144.1, read as the reverse complement.
GCGAAATGAATCTGGTCAAAATTGCTCCTTCGGATTTTGCTTTTGAAGTAGGTGTAGGAGCACAGTTCTATTTTCCCTATTTTATTTTCTCACCTGAATTAAAATTTTCTCAGGGCATTTCCAATACCTTAATTTACAATAGCACCATCATCCAGAGTACTGTACTTGACAGGGTTTTGTCGCGCACATTTACATTAAGTTTTCACTTTGAGGGTTAAATAGTTTTAATTGCGCGTAAATGTCATGCTATTTCACTGAATATGAGGCAATAATCTTTGCACTATTTCTTCTGTGTTAAAACTACTACCATTTAATCTGTCCACTTCAAGACCGTTTTTAAAAATGACCATGGTAGGAAAACCACTTATCGCATAGCGCGTGACTATTTCTTCGTTGATTTCATAATTTACCTCAGCAAAAAATACACTTTTTACCCGATCATCGGTGGTAGCTTTTTCTATTTCCGGCCTCACTGCCTTACATTTAGTGCACCAAGAGGCATGAAAAAAAGCTAAGGCAACTCCACTAGAAATTTTACTTTCAAAAACAGCAATATCTCTAATGTCTGTCAAAACCTGAGATTGAGGCGAAGTGTCTGTTTTTTTACAAGCAGTTAGAAAAAAAGAAGCCAAAAAAGTGCTTATTAATAACCATCGCATAAATAAATCATTTTTATTAATCAAAAATACACAAAATCAACATTTCAATAAAATATACCTTCACTTTAATCCCAGGATTTAACCTTGGATTATTTCTCCAAATGCTGCATTTATAAAATTTTATTGCTCGAACAATAACAAGATTAAAATAAAACGCTATAATTGCCACATTATTTTTTTATTAAAAAATCGTGTGTATGAAAAAAACTCTACTCCTGTTGATCATGGTTGCTCAAACTATGGTCATGTACGCGCAGCGTACCGTCAGTGGCAAAGTAACGGATGCGTCCGGACAGGCACTGGTGGGGGTATCCGTTACCATCAGCGGAACCACCCGGGGAACCCTTTGTGATTTTGATGGCAAATACTCCATTGCTGTAACTTCAGCTAATGATGTTCTTGAGTTTTCATTTTTGGGTTACAAAAGCCAGCAAATTGCCGTTGGCAACCAAAGCACCATCGATGTGCAATTGTTGGAGGACATCAGCAAATTGGATGAAGTGCTAGTAGTGGGTTATGGAACCCAATTGAAAACTGGGCTTACCGGCAATATTGCAAAGGTGAGTGGCAAAGAAATTCAAAATATACCCGTACCATCTTTAGAAGAGGCTCTTCAGGGAAAAGCTGCAGGTGTATTTATCGAGGCCAACAACGGTAAGGTGGGAGGTGCCAACCGCATGCGTATACGTGGATCATCATCCATAGGTGCATCCAATCAACCTCTTTTTGTTATTGATGGTATTCCTTTAGCTTTAGAGGCGCTCAATGTCTCTGGAGCACCTACCAATCCTCTTGCGGAGATCAACTTCAATGACATTGAATCTGTAGAAATATTGAAAGATGCCTCAGCATCTGCCATTTATGGATCCAGAGCGGCCAATGGTGTGGTACTCATCACTACTAAAAAAGGCAAATCTGGTGTTTCAAAAATTAATTTCAACCTACAGGCTGGTTTTAGCGATCCAACCAATAAGCGGGAGTTCATGAATTCTGAGGAATTTCTCGCTTATTTTCGAGAAGCTGCGGCTAATTCAGACATAATTGAAGACGACAATTTCTGGGCAGGCTTTGTTGAAGGTCGTTTTGATCGTTATTCAGGCCATGCTGGAACACGCGACGCGGACGGAAAATTTGTTTGGACAGGTGATCCTGTAGAAACAGATTGGCAGGACCAAGCCTTTCGCAGAGGAAACAATCTCTTGGCAGATGTTTCCGCTCAAGGCGGGACTGATAAGTTAAAATATTTTGCCAGCCTAGGTTACAATAAAACAGAAGGCATTCTTTTATCAAACGATTTTGAAAGATTTAGCGGTAGATTGAATGTTGAAAACAATCTAAATCGCTGGATGGATGTGGGTCTCAATTTTAATTTATCCCGCACTGTCATCAATCAAGTATCCGCTGATAATGCATTTTCGACTCCGATGCAGTTGGTGGCACTTGCTCCAATTACGCCAGTTAGAAACTTAGAAGGTGAATTGTATGATCGTCCTACGACCACCTATTACAATGGATTGATTGATACTGAAGATGCAACTCGGTCCTTAACTACCTTTCGAAATATAACTAACGGTTTTCTGAACATTAAATTGATGAAAGATTTGAGCTGGCGAAGTGAGCTAGGTTATGACCTTTCCAATTTAAAAGAAAATGGCCGATATGGCGTAAGAACAGAGGTTGGCCAAAGTGTTAACGGATATGGAATAGCCAACTACGGTCAGATTCAGAATTTGTTGACCAAAAGTTATTTGAATTACAACAAAGGATTTGGTCAACTTAATATGAATGCGATAGGTGGTATAGAATTCCAGCAAACATCTATAGATCGTGCTGAAGTTGAGGGCCGTGATTTTGCATTGGATGAGCTCAGAACTTTGGCCAGCGCCGGTGAAATATCTGGAGGAACATCTACCCTCAATGAGTATAGTTTCCTTTCCTACTTTTCACGTTTTAACTTTGACTATCAAAACAAGTTTCTCCTCACCTTATCTGGTCGCGTAGACGGTTCATCTAGATTCGGAGAAAATCGCAGATACGGATTTTTCCCGGCTGTATCAGCAGGTTATGTGATGACAGAGGATTTTCTGAAAGATAATGATGTAGTATCTTTCCTTAAATTACGCGCTAGCTATGGTCGTACAGGTAATGCTGCTATTGGAAATTTTGATCATCTGGGATTATACTCAACTGGAACATACAACAATCAGCCTGGCCTGTTCCCTGGTAGGATAGCCAATCCGGACCTAGGATGGGAACAAACAGGACAGCTGGATGTGGGTGTCGATTTTGGAATGTTCAATGACCGCATTACAGGTGAAATCGACTATTACAATAAAGTGACTTCTGACTTATTACTTAATGTCCCTGTACCAGGTACGAGTGGCTTTGAAATTCAACGTCAAAATATTGGAGGAATACGCAATTCAGGTGTAGAGGTAGTATTAAATTCCAACAATCTTACCGGAAAATTCAGATGGAATACAAGCTTAAATATGGCTTTCAACCGCAATGAAGTGACAAATCTTGGTGAGCGTGATCTCATTGATGATGGAAGTTCCCGCTTTATGAATGTGGTGAAGGTTGGGCAGCCATTGGGTGTATTTTTAGGCGCTGAGTATGCAGGGGTAGATCCTGCAAATGGAGATGCACTTTGGTACATTAATGATCCTGAAAATCCAGGGCGTCAAACTACTAACGATTTTAATGAAGCTAATTTTATAGAATTAGGTAATCCGACTCCATGGCTTATAGGTGGAATCACTAACAATTTTTCATACAGTGGCTTTGATCTTTCTTTTACTTTCCAAGGTGTTTATGGCAACAAAATCCATATGGCTGGTGATCCATTCATGGCATGTAATGGATGCTGGTTTGACAATCAGACAAGAGATCAGTTAGAATCCTGGAAAAAACCAGGTGATGTAACAAATGTACCTCAGGCCAGATTGGCATATTCTAATGGGGACCAGGCCAGAAGCAGTCGTTATTTGTCAGATGGGTCTTATTTACGTCTTCGCACTTTAGTGTTAGGATATGAAGTGCCAAAAAGAATGTTAGGTAATCGTGGTTTGGATCGTCTTCGTTTTTATGTAATGGGTCAAAATCTATTGACATTTACTAAGTTCATTGGCTGGGACCCCGAAGTTTCGACAGACTTTGCTGTGAATAATGTGGTTTCTGGCGTAGATTTCT
>CAYUZA010000143.1:0-7167 GCA_964449535.1 uncultured Saprospiraceae bacterium | reverse complement strand
GCTTTTTCTTTGCCATACTTTCTTTTTGGCGGCACAAAAAGAAAGTATGATGTATGCCCAGGCGACAGCCTGAAAGCTAAAGGCAAAAGGAAGGATGTTTTGCAGCGGTTTATAAGAAATAACAAACCTCGTGTTCCCTCTCAAGAGGGGAGAAAGCGGATTTTGGAAAAACGGTAAACCGTAAGCAATTCAAAAATGCGCCCTTAGGCTGCGCAGACCGGGCACCCGACGTCGGAGCGAAACAAGTTGAATCCCTGCTTGTGGTGGCGATTGTAGCCATGTCTTGCGACTGCGGCAGGGCTATGGCAATTGCACGTTTTTAGCTGATGCCCGATGTAATTTGATTTTTATTTGTCGCCATAGTGTCCCCAAAATGATAAAACCAGTACAATAACTCTGTCTTCTTGAATTCTGTAAATTATCCTATGGCTGTCGTTTATTCTTCTCGACCAAGTTGGTATTTCGTAGTATTTTAATTGTTCAGGTTTTCCAGTTCCCGTTTTTGGATGCTCTCTAAGTTCATTCAACAATTTGTCAATTTTTAATAGAAATTTTTTATCACCTGATTTTTTGATCTTTTCAATATCTTTAATAGCATTTATGGTTAATTCTATTTTATAACTCACAGCCCTAAAAATTCCTTTTGTTTGTTTTTGGGCAATTGTTTTGTTTTTCCACTTTCTGCTTGAATAATCGAATTATCAATTTTTGCGAAAAAATCTTTTTCACTTAGTAAAGTTTCATCTTGTGTGGTCGCAATCTCAAATCGGACTTTCATTTCTTCCAATAAAGATTTTAGCAAGAATTTTTGCTTTTTATTTCTTGGATACACTGTTATTCTTTCCATTGCTTTGTGATTGATAGTGTCTTTAACAAAGATAATATATTTGTCAAATCAAAAGTTCCATTATGATCTCAATTTTCTTGATAGGTTTCAACTAGCGTGAGGGTACTCCTAGAATCATTTAATCATACGTGTAAGAGTGAATCCGGAAAAAAGCTGTTTGAGCGAAGCGAGTTTCTTTTTTCCGGTGAAGCGACAGACCGTCGGGTGGTCGAGCAGCCGAGGCGCGAGCTTTTTCTTTGCCATACTTTCTTTTTGGCGGCACAAAAAGAAAGTATGAGTTATGCTCTTTAGACAGCTTGAATGCTAAAGAAAAAAGGAAGGTGTATTATGCGGATGTGCAGCAATAACATACCCCGCGGCCCCCTCTCAAAAAAACAATGTAAATTGGCAAATTCTAACAAATAAAAAACCCTGATAATCAACGGATTATCAGGGTTTCTAGCGGTCTGGACGGGACTCGAACCCGCGACCCCGTGCGTGACAGGCACGTATTCTAACCAACTGAACTACCAGACCTTTTTTCTAAACATTAACCCTTCGGCTAACGGATGGCAAAGGTAATGTCCACTAATATTCTGTGCAAGTATTTTTAATTTTTTTTTGACTAAGTTTTATGCCTAAAATAGGAGTTTTATATAGCGTCATCCGAACTGTCAGTTAATCAAATAGTAATGTCATTCCTGGTTTGACTAAGCGGAATTTTTATTTGCTATAGCAATCAAACTTACGTCGAATACAATCAACAATTTACACAATCTGGGATTGATTGTTTTTCGACTTTATGATTCCATTCCGAATTTTATAGATGGGTTAGAATTTAATTTTTTAAAACAGCCTTGTATCCAATTTCTTCTAGTGCCTGAATTATCCTATTGGCATCAGTGTTCGAGGATTGAACGGTTAATACTTTTTCTGGATGCTGGGTATCAACCTCCCAGGATTGGATATCCGACATCTGATTCAGCACCGGCGTAACCTTGTCAATACACCCTTCACACTTAATAGTTGTACTGAATATTATCGTTTGCATGCTATTTTTTTCAGATGAACTGTCCATATGAATTCTTTTTAAGTTTGATAACGCTTTAAGTAATGTTATAGTTTCCCAGGATTGCTTATACAGACCATTTCAAACGCAAACTATTACTTACCACACTCACCGAACTTAATGCCATGGCCGCCCCGGCGATCATGGGATCCAACAAGAATCCATTGATAGGAAATAGCACTCCTGCGGCGATGGGTATCCCGATTACATTATAAATAAATGCCCAAAATAAATTTTGTTTTATGGTAGCTACTGTTTTTCTCGATAAAATAATAGCCTCAGGTATTTTTCGCAAATCCGACCTCAGTATGGTCATCTGAGCAGACTCTCTGGCTATATCACTTCCTCCACCCATAGCAATACTTACTTGGGCATGTGCCAGGGCTGCACTGTCATTTATGCCATCTCCCACCATACCTACTATTTTACCCTCGCTCTGTAATTCCTTGACATAAGATAGTTTTTGCGCTGGTGAGGCTTGGGCAAGGATACAATCTACCCCCACTAATTCAGCCACCTTTTCTGCACTTCCCAGGTGATCACCGGTTAGCATATGAACATGAATGCCTGCTTTTTTTAATGCATGAATGGCTTCTCTACTTCCTTCTTTTACAGGATCTTCAATTGCTAATAACCCTACAAGATTCTTGTCAACACCAAACCATACCAGCGATTTTCCTGCTGATTTCCATATTTCAGCTTGAATTTTACCCGATTCCGGAATCGTTATATTGTTTTGCTGCATAAATTCTTCATTCCCGGCTACTACTATTTTCCCTTCTATGATGGCTTGGGTTCCTAATCCCGGATGATTCTCAAAAGAGGTTACCTCTGTGAAATTTTTTTCTTGAAAATAGGACAATATGGCTTTAGCCAGCGGATGATCAGAAGCCCTTTCCAAGCTCACCAAAAGCTTTTGATTGAATGCTGACTCTTCAAACCACATCAATTCAGTAACTGCTGGTTTACCTTGTGTGAGGGTCCCGGTTTTGTCCAAAACTAATGTGTCTACCCTACACGCTAATTCCAATGCTTGAGCGTCCTTGATCAAAATACCCTTTTTGGCAGCTTTGCCAATACCTACCATAAGCGCGGTAGGCGTGGCCAGCCCCAATGCGCAAGGGCAAGCAATGACCAGTACTGTTACCATCGCCATAACACCATGCGATAAGTATGTCACACCACCTATTCCAATCCAAACCATTGCTGCAATCAATGCTATGACGAGTACTACTGGTACGAAGACCGCTGCAATTTTATCTACAATTTTTTGGAAAGGAGCCTTACTACCCTGAGCCTCTTGAACCATGCGTATGATATCAGCAAGCATGGTTTCTTGTCCAATCTTCATAGCCGTATATTGCAGTGTACCTTGTTGATTTATAGTGCCTGCATACACAAAATCTCCCGTTTTTTTTGTTACGGGCATGGGTTCTCCACTCATCAGGCTTTCATCCACAGTGGAAAACCCGCTATTAACCTCTCCGTCAACGGCAATTCGTTCACCGGCCTTTACCAAAATCAGGTCTCCTTTTTGTAACGCTGAAATGGGTTTTGTTTGAACACTTCCATCTGCTTGAAGAACATCAGCCATCTGAGGTTGTAATTCTATCAATTGACTAATGGCTTCAGAGGTTGCTTTTTTAGCCCTTTCTTCCAGCCATTTTCCAAAAAGAATAAAGGCTACCACTATGCCCGCTGCTTCAAAATAAACATGTGGATGCAATCCCTTGCTTTCCCAAAATGACGGTATCAAAGTATTGAATACACTATATAAATAAGCTGTGCCCGTGCTCAAGGCCACCAATGTGTCCATATTGGCATTGCGATTCTTGGCCAATTTCCAGCTGTTAATAAAAAATTCCCTCCCAAGCCAGAAAATCAGTGGGGTAGCTAGTAGCCATGTCGCGTAAGGTGACCATTGGAAATGCATAAAAAACATGCCAATTACAAATAGAGGAATGGCAAAAGCCATGGCTGTCCAAGCTCTTGTTTTAATAGTCTGATACCGTTGTTGGATTTGCTGCGAAACTGCCTCATAAGTTAACTGGCCGCCGCCTTCCCCGATCAACAAATCATACCCTGCCTCCATTAGTGCATTTTTAAGGTCGGCAGGGGACACAATATCTGGTAAATATTCTATTGACAAAGTATTTGACGCATAGTTTACAGAAGCGTTTAATACACCTGTTTTTTGCATGACTATTGACTCTACACTTACGGCACATGACGCACAACTCATGCCCATAATATTCCACTGGCCTTTTTTTTCTAAGACATGATATCCGATTTGTTGTATATGTTGAACCACTTCAGACACCTTCTCCGGGAGGCTTTTGAAGCCCACTCTTTTATTATTAACCTCTACACGTATATCAGAGACATCCTCCGTGCGGGCGATAGCCTGTTCTATTAAAAGCCCACAATGTTCAGTGCGCAAATCGGGTATGGTGAGAAAGATAGACTGTAGTTCTTCTTTCATGCTATACATATTATAAGGTCAAAGTGTAAATATGCTTTTCTAAAGTTAAGGATATTTTTTAATCTAACGAAGCAATTTGTCTTCTAATTGCAAGCCTGATGTAAAGGTATAGTATAGTCCCCAGGTTTCAACAACCGATATTGCAATATCAGCTTTCAAATGAATATTTGGCCACTTGTTTGAGAAATAGCTATCCCAACCCCTTCAAAGAGTTTGCCGGTTTTAATCTAATTAGATATGGAACCATAATCAACGTAAAAGATGTTTAATATAAATGGTGATTGTCGAAAATTTACTCTCTTGACTCTTCGTTAAAGGGATATGATCGCAGAACATCTATGTGAAATAAACAAACACAAATGGCAACCCATTTGACGGTAAAATATAAGTTGGTGGTAATTGGAGTTTTGGGTCTTGCGATCTTTTGGCTTATACCCAGTTCTATTCCAAAAGTTTTAGATTACCTGGGGTTTGCTCAGTCTGATGGCCGAGATTCGATTACGATGTTGGAATATCCGGGTTCGCGTACTTCAGTACAGTTGGATAAACGCCAATGGCCCGATCCTGATCCATTTTACATAGAGTTCTCAGCAGTGCCTGCACAAGGTATAGGTTTGAGTTGGAAACCAGGTCATGTATACGTTACTTATGTCGAGCAAAATTCCGCTGGTGTTTTGCACAGCCGGGGATCATTTGGCATGTATCCGTCTTTTACCTTGGTGGGAGCAGGCTCTTTATTCTTTGGACCATTGCCTGGTGGTTTGAAAGACGAAATATTTCAAAAATCGATGAAAAAAGCAAGCAGACGATTAATAGTCCGCGTGGATCGAGGCCAGTTTGAGCGAGCATGGCTGGTTCAGAAAGATTGGGCAGAGACAAGTGTTTATCGTTTGGTAACGCATGATTGCGTCACTTTTATGTCAGAGGTAGCCACCGTTATCGGTTTGGATTCACCTACTAGACTAAGATCCATTTTACCTTTCGATTTTGTAGAGGAGCTTATCAAGCGCAATAAGCCAAACCCGCAAAATAAACCACAACCCAAATTGCATAATTAATAGTATTCGCTCCGTCCACTTGACCAATATCGAGTGTATTTTGCATACTGCTCTATGCATAAGTTGAGAATTATTTGAGGTAATGCGCTACTTTAGCCCTAAATCTGCAATTGGAAATAGTATATGAATCAAGAAAAGCCGACTTCTTTTGCAGCATCAGCCATTTATGTAATTATTCCAGCCTACAATGAGGAGGGTGCAATTGCAAAAGTAATTCATGATATTCCCTCAGATTGGGTCACGGAGATCATTGTAGTAAATAACGGATCTGCTGACCGTACGAAAGCAGTTGCTGCCGCAGCAGGTGCAACCGTTATTGATGAACCTAATATGGGGTATGGAAATGCCTGCTTAAGGGGGCTGTCTTATTTGCAGTCAAAACTTCAAAGGGATGATGTTATAGTTTTTCTAGATGGAGATTACTCAGATTATCCGGAGGCATTACCTCAACTGGTGACACCGATATTGGCTAATACTGCCGATTTTGTTCTTGGTAGTAGGGTGTTGGGAAATAGAGAAGCTAAAAGTCTGATGCCACAACAAATGTTTGGAAACTGGCTTGCTACCTCACTCATAAGGTGGTTATATGGCGTAAAGTATACAGATTTAGGTCCATTCAGAGCCATTAGATATGAATCTTTGCGCATTTTGAACATGAAAGATCAGACTTATGGATGGACGGTTGAGATGCAACTAAAAGCGGCCCGTCATACTTTGCGAATGCTTGAGATCCCTGTGGATTACAGAGTTAGGATAGGCCAAAGTAAAGTCAGTGGCACCATAAAGGGAACTATTATGGCGGGCTATAAAATCTTGGGTTGGATATTCAAATTTTGGATAACCCGTTAGGTATGGCATGGTATTCCAAATTGTTAAACAGCGAAAATAACAGCTGGCATTCAATCGCATTCCAATGGGTGCTGTATACTTTGTTGGCCTTGATGTTGTTTTTTTTGACAGGTACTGATAGAATTGATCATTATCCTTTGTTTTTACTTTATACGGTAAGCTTCGGATTGTATGTGTTACTCTATGTTAGACTGAGATCCAAAGGCATGTCGTTGACTGATTGGGTAGCGTGGGGTATGATCATCTGCTCGTTGCTGTCTCAGCCACCCATTTGGTCTGATGATGTTTTTCGCTTTATGTGGGACGGGCGTTTAAGTCTGCAAGGATTTAATCCTTATCAATTTACACCGACTTCCTGGATTGAATTACATCCAGCTTCGCCAGACATGACTCAATTATATGCACGTCTTAATTCACAGGAATATTTTTCAGTATATCCGCCACTTAAACAACTTTTTTTTCACCTCAGTGCGTGGCTTTCTCCCAACAGTGTAGCGGGGCAAATTTATGTATTAAAAGGCATTTTGCTGATTGGGTTGATTTTTACGGCATGGGTTGCCCATTTTTTTATTCGAGATACTCATCGCGAACCCAGGGTTCTCTTTCTTATGCTCTTTAATCCTTTACTGCTTACTGAATCTCTTGTAAATCTGCATTTTGAAGTCTGGCAACTTGGCTTCTTGTTATTATCTGTATGGTTGCTGTTGCGAAATAAAAGTCTCATTGGATCTGCATTAGCATTTTCAATGGCTTGTTTGGTCAAATTACTTCCTTTATTGTTTTTACCTTTTATAATGAAGTATTTAGGTTTAAAAAAGGGTCTTTATTTTTCCATATTCAGTATCTCATTTACTATCCTCGCTTTTATCCCTTGGGTAAATCT
>CAYUZA010000142.1:1402-7204 GCA_964449535.1 uncultured Saprospiraceae bacterium | reverse complement strand
GGTAATTGAATTGGAGGCAGAAGGTGGTTCTGGAGGATTCACTTACAACTGGAGCAATGGTGCTACTGGCAGTATGATTACTGTTCCATTTGGTACATACGGTTTAGTAATCACAGACGCTAATGGATGCGTTAGCAATTTTGAAATTTCTACACCTGCATCTGATGATGAAGCGCCTGTTGCAGTAAGCACTGCTAATGTGCCCAACATTTCACTTGGAGCAAATGGCTTGGTTTCTATCCAAGGAATCTGGTTAGATGGCGGATCATCAGATAACTGTGCTATTGCGAGTTATACCATCAAGGAAAGCCCACTTTCATGCGAAGATCTTGGTCTTCAAACTGTCACCTTGATTGTTACAGATAGCAATGGAAATACTGCTGAAGCTGCTGCTGAAGTACGTATCATCGATGATTTGGCGCCTGCTTTTGAATGTCCTAAAGGAATTAGAGTGGTGACCAATAATCCTATCGTAAATTTTGACAATCCAAAAGCTACAGATAATTGCTCTGTAGAAATTTACGAACAAATAGGAGGTCCTGCATCTGGATCAGAATTTCCTTATGGTATAACAGAAGTTACCTTCCGCGCTGTGGATCAGAGCGGCAATGAGTCAGTATGCCGCTTTAATGTACAGGTAGTGAGACCTGGACGCAAGGTAGGATTTGAGCAGGAGCAATGTGCGTGTCCTGGTCTTGATCCTCAACCATTCCAAGGCGGTCAGCCAGTAACTTTCGCAAAGCCAGGTACTTCTGAAGATTATCGCAGCATCTCCGTATATCCTAATCCTGTTCAACATCAGCTAACCATTGATGTGGCTACCGATGTGGTGAGTGATCTTGAAGTTCAATTGATGGACTTGAATGGTAAAACTGTTCTACGCGAGTTACGGAATGCTGTTGGAATAGAAAGGATCATGATCAATACAGAAGAATTATCGGGTGGGCTATATCTAATGCAAATACGCTTAGGTGATTGCTTGTACAACAAACGCATTGTGGTTCAGAAATAAGAATTATGTTATTAAAAAGGGCCGGAGTACACCTTCGGCTCTTTTTTTTTAGAATAATTCACAAAATCGTTCTTCTGCAATAATCGTTGATTTGTTAGCTGACAATCACGTTTACTTTATAAGGGTGTTAAGTGAAATTCTTGTTTCTGACAACCACTTAAAGCTCATATGAGAAAACTTCTAGTCTCAAATCATTCGAATTTTAAAGAGTTAACTACAAATTAAAAGGAACTCAAGATTGGCAAATGTTTGTTAACTATTTTTGGGGTTGTTTATAGTGGGATTTTAGATTATAATTTTTAATAAAGCAAAAATGATACAAATGAATAAATTGATTTTACCCTTAATGCTTTGGAGTAGTATTTTGCTGGCACAATTGCCAAATGGTTCAATTGCTCCAGATTTTACAGTTACGGACATCAATGGGAATACCCATAGATTGTACGATTATCTAAATCAGGACAAGGTGGTTATTCTAGATTTTTCGGCTACTTGGTGCGGACCATGTTGGAGTTATCATAATTCAGCAGCGCTCAAGACATTTTATAATCAATTTGGCCCAAATGGTACAGATGAAGCGATGGTTATATTCATGGAAGGAGATACAAGAACCAACACAGCTTGCTTATATGGTCCTACGGGTTGTAATAATTCAACTGTAGGTAATTGGGTAGCGAATACACCCTATCCCATTGTAGATTTACCCAATACTACCGTAACAGGAGCTTACCGAATTGCTTTTTATCCAACTGTATATGGCATATATCCTAATCGAGTATTGACCGAGCTTAAAGCGGTTCCAGCTGCTACGCTGGCCAATTATTTAGCTAATGAACCTGCACCAGCGACAGAACAGCACGAAGTCCGTATTATCAATTACGAAGGACCTGTACAAGCATGTAAAGATGATCTTGAGCTCGCTGTACGCGTTCAAAATTATGGATTGAGTCCCATTACTGCAATTGATTTTGAAATCTGGGACGACCAAGGCAACCTTATAAAAGAGTTTACATGGACAGGTAGTGTTGGAAAATATGATTACAGAAATGTTTCATTAGGTGCAATAGCACTTACAGAGCCTATGACATTGACGATCAAGGCTAGCGTAGATGGCCAGCAGGTCTTTGAAAATAGCGAATTGACTGTAGCGGTAGAGCCTAACCCGGAATTAGTTGCTTTTCGTAACCTGCGCATAGAGGTTACTACTGACAATAATGCGGCCGAGACGAGCTGGGAAATGCGTGATAGCAAAGGAACCATCCTTTTTACAAACGATGCTGGTTTGGAAAATAATAAGACTTATTCTCGCACTTATATTACAAAAGAGGGTGAATGCTATCGTTTTACCATTTTTGATACGCAAGGCAATGGTCTTCAGGGAAGTGGTGGATATCGCATTACTGATAGCAATGGTGATGTAATGGCTGAGGGTAAAAGTTTTGGTTTTCAATCATCACATGGATTTAGTGCTACTCGTACAGTGAGTGTGCATGAAGACATTTCAGGTTTGAATACATTAGCGCTTTACCCTAACCCAGCTTCTGATTTGATGCAAGTTGATCTGGATTTTAAAGAGGCCATGGAGGTAACAATATCCATAGTAGATGAATCAGGAAATACCGTGCGGCAGTGGTCGCCTACCAGGTATGGACAGGGTCAGCAAACAGTACAGGTAGATGTAGTTGATTTAGTGCCTGGCATGTATTTTGTGCGGGTTCAAAAGGAAGGCCAGCAGGCTGCGCGTTCTTTTGTTAAGATCAAATAATGAATGACATAATACTAAAAAAGCCTGTCTTCGGATGGGCTTTTTTTTTAACTGTTTAGCAATTAACGTTAGATCGTTTGTCTCGATGATTACGTTTGAATGAAATTTACTTGGGCAACAAACGTCGAAAATCCTGCCAGAACATCAAAACTGCCAGTTTGAAACAGTGGTAGATCTAGTGCTTTTCTTTTACGCCCATTCAGCCTTCACTACCAAATAGTAATTTTTAGATAAATCTCCTTTTAAGTACCGGGAATAAAAACACAATCCCTAAAATCAGCGCTACTCCGAGGTAAAAATTGGGGGTTAATTGTTCATTTTCTTTAAGTATCCACCAAGCCAGTAAAATACCATAAACCGGTTCAAGATTTACAATAAGCGTGCTATTAAAAGCAGATAAATGGGTTAAGGATTGTAGTGATAGAATAAATGCCAGGGTAGTGCAAGCTAACGCCAAAATAACGAGGTAAATCCAGTCCATGGTAGAAGGCCAAATGGGGGTAGCCATATAAGGCATAGCAAAGGGTAAAACGGCACTGAGCAGGAGCCAGCCACCTCCAAGTTCAACGAAAGTGATATCGTATGAATGTGCTTTGGTCACGATAAGCTTGTTTACCGCAGCAAACACTGCTGAAAATAAGGCAGCTGCAATACCTACCCATACTCCTGTCATCATTGACAGGTCCAACTCCCTGACAATTAGTGCCATAGCTGGAATAATGAGTATGCCAAGACCTATTTCAACCCGGCTTATACGCTTTCGCAATAGGATGGGTTCTGCTAATGCTGCGAAAAAGGAAGCGGAAGCCAAACAAACCAATGCTACTGAAGCATTGGCAAGTTTTATGGATCCATAGAAACAGATCCAATGGAGTGCAATGATGGCACCATTGAGAAGCAATATGCCCCAGGTCTTGCCATGAATACTGGAGCGAATACGGCGAATATCCATCAAAAAAAGAAGTGAAATTACCGTAATGCCCATTCGCCACCATACCAGCACAAGTGCGTTGAGTTCGATCAGACCTCCCAATATGGCTGTAAAACCAAAAAGTATGACGGCTATATGAATTTTAAGATAGGCCTGTTGAACCGGATTCATTTGCTGCTGTTTAACAACAAAATTAGATGTATAATTGGTTCTTTTATTCAAGAAAATAAATTTATCCCTATGAACATTCCTGCAGTTGGTGTAGAGGCACCTGATTTTACGCTTTACAATGAGCAAAAAGCCACCATTAATCTTCATTCTCTTCGTGGAGAAAACGTATTGCTTGTTTTTTTTCCGTTGGCATTTACAGGTACTTGTACTACAGAACTGTGTTCGCTAAGAGATAATATTACCATTTACGATAATCTTAATGCGCGGGTTTTAGGGATTTCTGTGGATTCTCTTTTTACTCTTGCCAAATTTAAAGAGGATCACAAGCTCAATTTTGATTTACTTTCCGATTTTAACAAGGAAGTGTCTGCTCTTTACGGGTCAATTTATGACAACTTCGTGTTTGGTATGAAAGGAGTGTCCAAAAGATCAGCTTTTTTGATCGATAAGGACGGAATCATCCAATATGTGGAGGTTTTGGAAAATGCGGGAGAAATCCCTAATTTTGTTGCAATTGAAGAAAGACTTAAACAATTAAGCTAAGCAATCCTATGGGTAATCAGTTTGAGGAGCTGGAAGATGTGCTGGTAGATAATGACCAGGATTCCGGACTGTTTGGGCAGCTATTGGTATATAATGACGATGTCAACACTTTTGATTGGGTGATTCTTACTTTTATTGAGATATTGAAGCATACTTCTGAACAATCTGAGCAGCTAGCACTTTTGATACATTATAAAGGGAAGGCTGTCGTCAAAAGCGGACCTCTTGCATCTTTGCGCCGCTACAAAGACGCGCTCTTAGACAGGGGTTTGTCTGCCGTTATTGAGTCGGTGGAGGTGGATTAATTAGGATTTTATTTTGTTGCTCATTGATACCTTATTTGACCAAGTACCGCCTCTTCCGCATCCGTTGGGTGGTGTAGGAAGTGGAAGCACGCGTTTATTTACCACAGAAGATCTGGATCCGGCCTTTACTCTTTTTGCTTATGCAGTAGGTGTTTTCCCATGGGGAGGGTATCAGCGTCATGCTTGGTGGTTTACGAATCCCAGATTTGTCTTGAACCCTTCTTATATCCACGTTGGCAAACAAATGCGAAAGTTATTGCGAGAATTTAGAGGAGAGATACAGTTTGATGGTGCATTTGTGCAGGTTATTGATTGTTGTGCAAGTGCGGTTCGCGATGGTTACCATGACACTTGGATTTCAAACGACCACAAAGAGACCTTTACTTTATTGCATCAACAGGGCTGGGCGCACTCTGTGGAGGTATGGGAATATGGGGAATTGGTAGGTGGATTGTACGGTCTGGCATTAGGGAAAGTATTTTATGGCGAATCTATGTTTCACAAGCGTAGCGGTGCTTCCAAGATCGCCTTTTATTATTTATGTAAAATGCTATCTGATAAGGGATTCACCTGTATTGATTGTCAAATGGAAACACCATTGCTCAGGTCATTTGGAGGTGATTTTATTTCAGGGGATGATTTTTTTTCAATGTTGAAGCAAAATTGGTTTCAACCAGCAGGTGTTGGAAGTTGGTCGGGTGAAGTAATACATTAACCTGAGAAAGTTAAGTAGCATTATGGAAGAGGTGATTGTCAAAAATGAATCGGAATTGGCGGCATTAATGCCGGAAATCAAAAAATGGATAGGAGGAAGCCTGGTGGTATGTCTATTGGGGGAGATGGGAGCAGGTAAGACGACTGTGGTGCGTCATTTCATGGAGTCGCTGGGCAGCGCCAAAGAAGTGGCAAGTCCAACATTTGCCATCATTCATGAATATGTATTATCTAGAGCCCCATGGCCAGGTGTTTATCATATGGATTTATATAGGTTAAATAATATTGCTGAAGTAAGGGCACTACCTTTGAGTGATTATTTAGATTCTGGCAAATTGTGTTTGATGGAGTGGCCACAGGT
>CAYUZA010000142.1:0-1392 GCA_964449535.1 uncultured Saprospiraceae bacterium | reverse complement strand
CATAGAAAGGCTGGAAAACGGGAGCAGAAAATTTGTATTTTTGTAGCAGAAAACCCGGGTATGGAAACTAATGCTCCTAAAACCTCTTTTGGTGCAATCATGCAAGCTCCTTTGGCTGAAACGCAGGCCGAATGGATGGCAAGCAGCCGAAAAGATGGTTCATTGTATATTGGTATTCCGAAGCAGGAAGAGGTCAATGAGAATAGAGTTGCCTTGTCGCCGATGGCAGTGAGGCAAGTTACTGGTAGGGGGCACCGCGTGATAGTGGAGAGTGGTGCTGGAGTGAGGTCAGGTTTTCCGGACAATGCTTACAGTGAAGCTGGTGCAACGATCGCTTATGCCAAGGAGGAGGTGTTTAAGTGTAACATTTTGATCAAGGTATCGCCGCCCACGCCAATGGAAATGGATTTGCTTCATCCGGATCAAGTATTGATCTCTCCTTTACATTTGCCGTTGGTCACACGGGATTTTCTGCTTAAGCTCAAGCAGAAAAGAGTAATCGCTCTAGCGATGGAGTACCTTCAGGATGATGATGGTTCCTATCCATTGGTTAGGATCATGAGTGAGATGGCAGGTCTTAGTTCTGTACTTATAGCGGCAGAGTTGTTGTCTAATTCTACTTACAGCAACGGATTGTTGTTGGGCGGTGTATCAGGAGTGCCGCCTTCTAAAGTAGTAATATTGGGTGCAGGAGTGGTTGGTGAGTATGCATCTCGTACTGCATTGGGATTAGGCGCGGAGGTGAGGATATTTGACAATAATATTTATAAATTGATGCGGATTCGTTCGAGGTTAGGGCAATCCGTGTATACTTCATCTATCAATTTGGACTATTTGGCAGAAGAATTAGCTACAGCAGATGCTGCCATAGGAGCCATCCACTCCAAGCTGGGGCGAACCCCTATGATTGTTACGGAAGAGATGGTGATGAAAATGAAAAAGGGGGCTGTGATTGTGGATGTCAGTATAGATCAAGGGGGTTGTTTTGAAACCTCAGAGCCTACTTCGCATGATCATCCAGTATTTATAAAGCATGATGTGCTACATTATTGCGTACCTAATATATCCAGTAAGGTGCCTAAAACGGCTTCTTTGGCGCTCAGTAATATTTTGACACCTATTTTGTTAAAAGCCGGACAAACAGGTAGCATCAATGATCTTTTTTATGTACATATCGGATTGCGCAGGGGTATTTACATGTACAAGGGTAGTCTCACTAACGCTTATTTGGGAGAACGGTTTGCGATGAAATATACGGACATTGATTTTTTGCTTACCTCTCGTCTGTAGAGAATAGTTTGTTTTGACCCAATTTTTGTATTTGAATTATCTTAATTTCCATGTAAAAGGCAGAAACATGAATTATGAAGGATGAATTATGAAGGATGAATT
>CAYUZA010000141.1:0-7211 GCA_964449535.1 uncultured Saprospiraceae bacterium | reverse complement strand
AAATTTCATAATCAATTAAGTTTAAGTTCAATAATATAAATTCCAATCATCCAAATAGCGAATGAATATTTTTCCGAGGTTGTAGGCATCATCAAAGGCCCTATGTCGCTGTCCTGAAAACTCCATGTTTTCCATTTGGAGTGCCTTTTTAAGAGATATATGATTATTTAGACGTTTTAATGTTTTAAAATGTTTCCTCAAATCTACATGATTTTCAATCCATTGTTCATCTAAATGATGTAATCGACAATCATTTTTAAAATAATGATAGTCATTTTCTCCCCAGGAAATATAAAAACTATGCTCTACATCATCATCTACCCAATCCATAAATTCTTTCCAAACATATTTAAAGGTTCTGGCTTGGTCAACTTTATCTTGCTTGATACCTGTTAATGATTTACAAAAAGGACTAAGTAAAGGGTTGAGTACCGGCTTAACATAGCGATTAAATTCACTGACCACATGGCCACTGTAGTCAATTTTTAGTGCACCAATTTCTATTATTTCATTCTGTCCGTTAGGTGCAGGTCCCAACCAACAAGTAGCTTCAAGATCAAAAACAATATATTGCGTATCCAAAAGTGATTGTTAACGAGTAATCAGATGTTTCCAAAATAGATTATTCTCAAAATCGAATCCATCCAGCCTATTAGCGTAAAAATACAATAGTCGGATATTATTAGTCTTAATCTTTCCTTGATCTGCGTATATAATTTTGTCAATATGGAAAATACCCAACTGCCTCATTCCCGAATCCAATATTTCTTCACTTGTCTTGAACATAAGACGATCATCTAAGCCTATTTTTCCCTCCTGGGCTTGTTCTATTATCAAGCTTTTAAGTTGTAATAAGGTTTCTTCTACCAGTGAACGAGGTAAATCTATTTCTTTCGGTTTGTATTTCAATAATTGAAAAATATCTGATTCCTTATACTTTTTTAAAAACAGTTGATAGCAAGAAAATGCCACCATCATACTTTCAAGTGCTACAGTATTTTCCATATAGGAATGCGCGATATGTTGCGAAAGAATTCGTGTATATTCTGCTTCGCGTTGTTCATCCTGAACTATGTTATCGCCAATTTTAAAATAATCTTCAAGTGATACTTGATGACCAGATTTATGTCTGCTTTGGGCATTTATATCTAATTGATTACCAAATACATCAACCGGCTTTCCAAATTTAAAAACTACTTCTGTATCTTTATTTAAGAATTGAGACCAATATTTTATTTTTTGAAATAATGTAAATTTCCTTTTGTCCCTTTGATATTGCTCTTTACCAATAGACTTTAAATGTTCATTGATAAGAGATGGTGCTTCCAATACAAAATGATTATTTACGACCAAAGGAACTATTACAATTCTTTTTTTGGAACCTTCTTCACAAAGGTCTCTTTGAGCTTGAATGGTTGTACCCAACAAACCCAATTTGAGTTTTTGTTCAATTTGATTTGACCTAGATCTGGTCCCTCCAGGAAAGAAAATAGAGTGAGTACCTTTTCTAATGCTTATTTGAGACATGGCTTTTAACGTCTCAAGATAAATGGGATTTTTCTTTCTACGGTCAACCCTATATGCTCCTAACCTATTCATAAAATAAGCGGCTAAACTAAAATTGTAGAGGTTTAATCCAGCACCATATGAAAATCCGGGCAATCCCATTTTGTAATCCAGCATATAACCAATAAGAATAGAATCAAGATTGGAAGAGTGAGTAGGGACTACAATTAAAACATGATCCTTACTAAGCGATCTTATTTCTTCTATAGGGCCTTCAACTTTTAATTTAGGCATTAATAAACGAGATGATGACCAGAAGGTCAATAAATGTTTGCCTTTAAAAGGATTGTAGATTGCATTAAAAAATAAGGTTAAGAATTTTCTTGCAAATAAAAAAGTTGATATTTTGAAAGAGCCGACGATCTCTTGAGAATATCTTGAAATAATAAGGCGCAAAAGTTCTTCAAGAATTAAACGATTATTAGCATTTTGACTGGTATCTGTTTCTTCAGACAATCTTTTATGCAACTTGGCCCAAAACAAAGCCTCATTTGGAGGATCCACTGTCCAGGGGTTATTTTTGACTCGCTGCTTCTCTTGATAAATCGTTTTAGATATTATATCATGCAATTCCTTGTAATCATATTGTATGAAAAGTGCGTATACGAATTCATTGATTTCTTGTATGAATTCTTGTCTTCCTTCACTTAACTTATAAATGGGCCATTGTTTTAAATCCGGATAAAGATGTTTCATTGCTAAAGATATATTATTCCTGGATTGCTAAATGTTTTTCCATGTATTGAATCATTTCGTCTATGCCTCTACGCCTGATTGAAGATGTTTTAATAATTAATGGTAGTTCACTCCATTCCTTTGACAATTCTTTTCGAAATAGTTTGATGTTGTTTTCTGTATCATTCATTTTACCCTTGTCTAACTTGGTAAAAACCAATACAAATGGAATCTGATTTTCTCCCATTTCTCGTATAAAAGATAGGTCAATTTTTTGAGGAGGAACATTTGCGTCCAACAAAATGAATACAGAAACTAATGTCTCACGACGTTTGAGATAATCCATGGTGTTTTTATGCCAAGATGCCCTCTGACTTTTGCTTACTTTCGCATATCCATATCCAGGTAAATCAACCAAATAAAACTGTCCATTCACTGAAAAAAAATTTATCAGTTGAGTTTTACCTGGAGTAGATGATGTTTTAGCTAGATTTTTTTGAGCGCAAATGGAATTGATCAGACTAGATTTGCCTACATTTGAGCGCCCAATAAATGCATATTCCGGCAGCCCATCTGTGGGACATTGGGTATATTTCACAAAGCTTCCGGTAAATTGAACGTTCTGAATCATACGTTTTTCGAACCGTGAAGATATAGCTTATATTTATTTTATTTTAAACTGTCTATGTATTTTGCGATATTGTGTTTGTGAACATAGGTTAACTAATCTCAAAGGGTTGTTTAATCACTTGGCAATTTTTTTATTTTTTTTTAACGCTAATATCCAGGCGCAGAATAAAATTGGCCTAAAAGTAGGTGCAGGTGTTTACGATGTATTATCTGATTCAATTAATGTAACTTACCAAAGTTCAACCTATGTACTCAAATTAGTTGAAGCCAAAACCGGGTACTTTGTTGGAACGGTTGCCCAATTTAACAGGAAAGGATTAGTACTCCAACCTGAGATATTTTATCACTATAATGAGGTATTTTATTCTTTTAATGCGTCAAATTCGCCTAATATTGGTCAACCAATACTTGAAAGAAATCACAGTTTGAGCGCTCTATGTTTATTGGGTACCAAAGCTGGACCTTTGCGTTTAAATTTGGGACCAATTGCTTACTGGATGTTTAATAATGAAACAGAATTGAATCGCATATCTGGATTTTCTACGCGTAGTTTTCCCTTACTTTTTGGATTTCAAGCCGGCTTAGGTGTGGATTTTTGGAAGTTATTAATCGATCTTAGATATGAATCTTATTTTCAACCTTATGGGGATCATTTAATTTATGAGAATAGGAAAATTCATTTTAATGATACAGCAAAGAGACTTGTTGCGTCAATAGCGTTTTTATTTTAAAGATAAGTCGAAAATACATTAAATACATGAAGGTTGAATATTATGCTTTTGATATAAAATATCGATTGAGCCCTCTTGATGTTCATTATGCCAATAAACCTCAAGATTGGATTTCTGAAATATGTCAACTTCCAACTTTAGAGGGAATTTTACAATCCACACAAACAAGGTATGATCGTTTTTCTACTGATAGAGAATTATTGACGAGTGTTTTACAAACTCAATATAAATTGTTACCCGAGTTTCCCTTGGTAACCAAAAATCTAAATGCTTTAGCATCTAAAAAAACCTTTGCCATTATTACAGCGCATCAACCCGTTTTGATGGGAGGCCCGTTGTACACTATTTATAAAATACTAGACACAATAGTGCTATGTAAAAAGTTAAATAATTCGGGAAGCCCATTTCATTTTATTCCATTATTTGTAATGGGAAGTGAAGATCATGATAAGGACGAGGTAAATCATTTTTACCATTATGGTAAAAAAATTGAGTGGAATACAGATCAAACAGGAGCTATTGGAAGATTTAATTGTAATGGTTTAGAAGAAATTTTACAAAAAATCAAAGAGATGAATTCAGGTTCAGAAAGAGCGGAATCATTTGTTGATGATTGTTTAAAAATGATCAATTCCTCGACTCATTACCGAGAATTTTATCAAAGAATGTTGCACAACTTATTCGGAAATTATGGTCTTGTTGTAGTAGACATGGACAATATACATTTTAAGCAAGCTTTTAAAGATATTTTACTTAAGGAATTGAATGAAAGATTCACAAAACATGAAGTGAAACCTCTACAAGAACAAAAAATCATAAAGGGGTATAAACCTGCCACTTACTTACGGGACATTAATTTCTTTCTTTTTAATGCCGAAGGAAGGCAAAAGATTGAAGTAGATGATTCCGAAAGATTTTTGATAGGTGAAAATAATACGACCATTAACTATGAAGAAATACGCTCTATTATTAATAACTCTCCAGACTCAATAAGTCCCAATGTAAATCTTCGTCCATTATATCAAGAATATATCTTGCCTGGTGTTGCTTATGTAGGAGGAGGCGGTGAAATTGCCTATTGGCTAGAAAGAAAAAATCAGTTTAAAGTAGCAAATGTATTTTTTCCAGTATTAATCAGGAGAGATAGTGTATGGTGGTTGGATTCCGCAACGCTTAAAAAGATGCGAAAACTCAATATTTGTTTTTCTGATTTTCAGAAAAATGAAGATGTTTTTATAAAGGATTTCGTTGTACATAATGCATCTCAAGATCTTGATTTGGCAAATTTGAAAGATAAAATATCTGCAGTATACGATCAGATAAACACTCTAGCAGTGTCTAAAGATGCTACTTTAAGTGGATTGGTTGAAGCAGAAAAAGTAAAGGCACTTAAAAGCGTAGAACTGATACAATCAAAACTATGGAAAGCAGAGAAACAAACTCAAGAACAAGCATTAAATACTATCCATAGTTTATACGATAAACTATTCCCAAATGGGGACAATATACAAGAGAGGAAAGAAAACTTTTTAAGTTACTATTTCAAATATGGAAATGCTTATTTTGATTCCTTATTAGAAGTTTTAGACCCGCTGCGCAATGAACTTAAGGTAATTCTAGAAGAGGATGGTTTATGAGGTGTAAGCATACTCAATAAATTATCTAATTGATCCTTTAGGTTTTTTCTTTCCACAATCAGATCGACAAACCCGGTTTCTAAGACATATTCTGCTGTTTGAAAATTGTCAGGTAAGTCCCTTTTTATAGTTTCCTTTATAACTCTAGGACCTGCAAAACCAATAAGTGCACCGGGTTCAGCAAGATTTATATCCCCGAGCATTGCAAATGAGGCAGTTACTCCACCCGTAGTGGGGTCAGTCATTAAAGAAAAATAGGGAAGGTGATTTTGAGCCATTTGGGTAAGTTTGGCGGATGTCTTAGCCATCTGCATCAGTGAATATGCTGATTCCATCATCCTTGCCCCACCAGATTTAGAAATTATGAGCAGAGGCATCTGCTTCTTTAGGCAATAATCAATAGCAAGCGCTATTTTTTCACCTACTACAGACCCCATACTTCCGCCTATAAAACTAAAGTCCATACACGCTGTAACTAATGGTTTCTTATTTACTTTTCCAACAGCTACCCGGATGGCATCTTTCAACCCTGTTTTCTTTTCTGCCTCTGCTAATCTGGCTGGATAGGGTTTAAGATCTACGAAACCAAGTATGTCTTTTGATTTTAGCTCATCAAACAACAATTCATATTTCTGTGTATCGTATATGATTTCAAAATATTCTTGCGAACCAATTCTATTATGATACTGGCATGAAGGGCAGACATAAAAATTTTCTTTTAATTCTTTGCTGGTGCAAGTATGCTTACACTTTTTGCAATTATACCAAAGCCCTTCGGGTGCTTCCCGTTTTTGTTCGGTAGATGTCTGTATTCCTTCTTTAAGTCTTTTAAACCAACCCATTGATTATGAATTTATTAATTGTGACGAAGGCTCACGGGATGCTGCAAATTTACCACAATATGTGCAGTAGTCAATAAATTCATGATAAAATTATGATGTCATCCATGAAGACTTTCTATATGACCAAGAAATAATGTTTGTTTTTAACAGATGAGATCATTAAAATCATTAATGAGCAGATAAATTGTTAGATATAACTTGAAATATATTAATTTTGCATAATATAAAAATACAAATTATGATACTTGGAATAGGTTCGAGAGTTAAACATCCTGCTTATAATGAAGGTGTGATTATTAGGTTAAATCCTATTGCTTACGATGTTTGTTTTACTCAATTTGGCATAAAAGCAGTTGGTAAAGATTATGATAAATGGGAAATAATTGAAGCAATACCCGCTGAAGAATCCGTCACTTTTAATGAAGCTGAAAAAAGTATCATTAAAATATTAAGGACCTGGGCTGATATTACTGAGGTTGTTCCTCTTGGAGATCGTTGGAAAAATGGAATCATGATTTTACAACCTGAAGATTCTTCACTTAAAGCCAAAGAAATACCAATTGATACTTTTTTTCATAAAATTGTAATGCTGCGTGATCGATTACGTGTAATGGAGCAGCGTATCAATTCTAGTAAATTGGATGATGAAGAAAAGATTAATCTGCAGCAATACATCACTCGTATTTATGGTACTTTAACAACATTCAATATACTCTTCAAGCATAAAGAAGATTATTTTGTAGGAGAAAAAACGTCTTAATAATTATTAAAGAACGTTATGCTAAAACCTCCCTATATAATTCCATAATACTACTCGCTACATTAAATTTATTAACACTAGAAAACAATTGATTCACCTCTTGTTTCATCTTGGGAAGTGATAAAGCATATTGAATTGACTCTGCAATTGAAGCCGGATCATGGGGATCACAATAATGTGCTATACCAGCACTAGATTCTAATAAAGCCCCTCTATTAGAAGTAACAACCCTTGTACCGCACAATAATGCTTCTGTTACAGGTAGTCCAAAACCTTCATCAAGTGACGGGTAAACTAAGGCTTCACTTTTTTCATATAAATATTTTAATACCTCATCAGATACAAATGGAAAAGAAATGATATTCTTCTT
>CAYUZA010000140.1:5008-7221 GCA_964449535.1 uncultured Saprospiraceae bacterium | reverse complement strand
CCGTTAGCCAGTAATAAGGTTGATCCCTTGGATCTCTAGCCTCCATAAATTCCTCTACCCACCGAGCATTTGCCTGTCTGCAGACACGAATCCCTTTAATAACGTCATCTTTTACGACTGGAATATTAACATTAAGCAGGCGAGTATCATACAAACCCTTAGTAAGTACTCTTTCCATGATGTGATGAACGTATCGCTTGGCGGGTTCAAAATTGGCATTAAATGAATAATCCAATAATGAAAATCCAATTGAGTCTATACCTTCTAAAGATGCTTCCATAGCTGCTGAAAGGGTGCCGCTATAAATGATGTTAATAGATGCATTTGATCCATGATTTATTCCGGAAACACAAAGATCTACTTCCCGTCCCTTGAGTATAACGTGTTTTGCTAGCTTCACACAGTCAACAGGTGTTCCATTGCATTCGTAAGCCTCTATGTCACCAAAACTATCTACTTTATTAAGTCGAAGTGGATTGTGTATTGTGATAGCATGCCCCATACCTGATTGTGGCGAATCAGGAGCGACTACTACAACATCTCCTAAAGTGCTAGCCACTTCTACTAAAGCGCGAATTCCTGGTGCGAATAATCCATCATCATTCGTGACGAGAATCAGAGGTCTTTTCATATATATTTTTTTATCGGTTCAAAGCTACGGGAAAGTTTTGGATTCAACCCAAACACTTTTTTAGAAGCCCAAATTTAAACCATCTATTTTAGTATTCTTATGTAACCAATGTGACAGATTAAATGAGTTAAAGGCGTGAATTTTGTAGATATAAATTGTAAAACAATATACTATGAAAACTCAAAAAGCTTCGTTTAAGGATGTAATTAGTGGTCCAAAGCCAGTTTTGATTGATTTTTTTGCTACTTGGTGCGGACCTTGTAAAATGCTCCAACCTATTTTAGAAAATTACGCTGCTAGAAATGGAGATAAAGTAAAGGTGGTGAAAATTGATGTGGATAAAAACGGTAATTTAGCTGCTCAATACCAGGTTCAGGGTGTACCAACTATGGTTCTCTTTAAAGGAGGTAAACCTGTTTGGCGCAAATCAGGTTATATGAGTTTGCCACAATTGGAAAAAGAGATTAGTGGATATTTAGCTTAATTAAATATAATAATGACTATGAAAACTATTAAATATCTTTCGTTCTTCTTTGCTATCAGCACATTAGCTATCATATCAATTGTAGGTTGTAATCCGAAATCAGAGACCTCTGCTGATCAGCCTTCAGATTCAACCCCTGTTAATGCAGATGGCGTGATTGAAAATGTATCTGTAGCACAGTTCGATTCTCTTTCAAAGGTTTTAGAAGGAAAAGCTATATTACTGGATGTTCGTTCTCCAGAGGAATGGTCAGAAGGAATCATCTCCGGTGCTACTCTTTTGAACTACTACGATGATGCTTTTTCCAAATCTCTTGCCGAACTGCCTAAATCTGAACACGTACTGGTTTATTGTAAAGCTGGTGGCAGAAGTTCAGAAGCAGCTGAGCAACTCAAAAATCTTGGTTTTAAACATATTTATAATCTGGAAGGTGGTATAGATGCTTGGAATGAGGCAGGAATGGTAGTTTCACCTAATCATTAATTTTACGCTATGAACTATTTAAACGAATTCTTGAACGCAATCAAAGGAACTCTAAATTGGACCATCGATTCGATTTTATTTCAAGTGCCTTGGTACACTAATTACTTTTGGGGTCTTATTGTCATCTCTCTAGTAGTATGGGGATTAGAAATTCTATTTCCTTGGCGAAAGGATCAGGCCGTTTTTAGAAAGGATTTTTGGTTAGACGGTTTTTACATGTTCTTCAATTTCTTCTTGTTCTCTATCGCTATTGCTGGCTTTTTTAAACTCCTTGAATTAGGATTTGGAAGTGTTGGCATCACTATGGAGTCTCTTAGTATCATAGATATTAAAAATTGGCCCATGTGGGCTCAATTATTAGTGTTCTTTATTGTGCTTGATTTTGTGCAGTGGTTTACGCATGTGTTGTTGCATCGATACGAAGTTTTATGGAATTTCCACAAGGTACATCATAGCGTTGAAGAAATGGGATTTGCAGCACACTTGAGATACCATTGGATGGAAAATGTGCTATACAAACCCTTAAAAACTTTAGGGGTGATGATTTTAGGTGGATTTTGGCCAGAAACTGGATTTGAGCCTCAACAAGCGTATATAGTTCATTTTGTTGCCATT
>CAYUZA010000140.1:0-4998 GCA_964449535.1 uncultured Saprospiraceae bacterium | reverse complement strand
TACGATAGGTCACTTAAACCATGCTAATATTCATTTGACGTATGGACCATTGAAATATATATTCAATAATCCAGTCATGCACCTTTGGCATCATGTATATCACCTGCCAAAAGGGCATCAACATGGTATTAATTTTGGTATTTCCCTTAGTCTTTGGGATTATATATTTAGGACGGCATCTATTCCTAAAGACGATGCGCATATCAAATTAGGCTTTCCTGGCATGGAGACTTTTCCAAAGGATTTTGTTCGACAAAATCTATATGGATTTGGCGTAAAAGAGAATGCTGAGATTAAGAAATAGGTAATTAAATCATAATTCAATTTAAAATATAAACGATTTTTTCATAGTAATTTTAAGGTTGTAGGCGGTTCAATATAGGTTGGATCGCCTTTTTTTGTTGACGGTTCACCATATGTAGTTTTTTTATTAATTTGTCATTCGTAAATATTCCACTACCATAAAATCAAACTTATTTATTTCTCTTTTTTTTTCGGTTGTTTTTGTAAGTAATGTAATATCTCAAGTTACTAATCAATCAAAAACCCAAGTCACAGATTATGATAAACTTAAAGTGGAGTTAGTACAAAAAAAATTATTTAGATGCTAAATTAATTAAATTAAAGGCGTTAGAATTTTGCCTACCGTTGCGTATCGAACTTCAAGACGGAAGTATTAGTGAGTTGGAGCGTTTTCTAGGTGATTTCCCTCTCTACATTACTACTAATAATTGTATTGCAGCTATTTCATCTGCCACCTTTCCCTCTATACCGGATTTGATCTCCGGTTTTAATTTTTTTAGTATATTATTTTAATAAAAAAGTATGGGATTCAACTTGGCCTTTAATGTTTACCGTTCACAATCAAGCTTCATTCAAGATTTCCTTTAAGTTCATAAAACGATGATTATTCATATTGATTCTTCTTAAATTAGATAATGCTGTCGTATGAAATGTGCGATTAGTCCAAAAATGAATGTATTTTGAACTTATTAATGTCATATTTGTCTCTATTAAAATATGACAAATAAATGACAATTAAAAAATTACAATTTTTCATTCTTGGATGGCTATTAATTTGTACAATGACCGTTCATGCACAATTTCCCTTGATGGGACAAGGGCAAAGTCCAAAATTAACGGGTAAAATATCTGGATTAATTGTGGATTCAATTTCCTCCAATCCAATTGAGTTTGCTGCGGTTAGTATTAAGAAATCAGGTGCAAAATCCGAGTTGACAGGCACAATTACTGATGCAAAGGGATATTTTAAATTTGATGAAGTCGCAATAGGTAAATATGAGATTAGCATTTCTTTCATAGGCTACCAAAACAAAACCATTAATGCAGAAACAGATGGGAAAAAGCCTGATTTGA
The DNA here is from genome assembly GCA_964449535.1 of uncultured Saprospiraceae bacterium. Taxonomy (GTDB): domain Bacteria; phylum Bacteroidota; class Bacteroidia; order Chitinophagales; family Saprospiraceae; genus SLDF01. Next base: position 3,621 of record CAYUZA010000140.1, on the reverse strand, counting down.
ATTTGGGATCTATCTTTCTGATTCCTTCCAATATTGTTTTAAATGAAGTAGTAATAGAAGGTCAGGCTGCACTTATTGAAAATAAAGTTGACCGTCTAGTCTATAACGCTGAAAGAGATATTAGTATAGCAGGAGGTGATGCAAGTGATGTCTTAAGGAAAGTGCCATTGCTTAGTGTTGATATTGATGGTAATCCTAGCCTTAGGGGAAGTTCTAATATTCGGGTTTTAATTAATGGTAAGCCTACTGGGACAATGGCAGGAAGTGTTTCAGATGCTTTAAAAATGATTCCAGCTGAAGAAATAAAAACAGTAGAGGTAATTACTTCTCCTTCCGCAAAATATGACGCTGAAGGAACTGGTGGATTAATTAATATAATTACCAAAAAACGAACTGTAGAAGGTGTAAATGCTTCTATAAATACAGGAATTAATACACGTAATATCAGTTTGAATGGAAACGCAGGGTGGAAAAAAAGAAGATTCAGCTTAAACGGTTCTTTGGGTAGCAATTATTTTATTCCACAGGGAGGTTTTACCGCATTTGAACGTATTGATCAAACTTCCTCAGGTGAGCGTTTTTTTAAACAGGATGGTTCATTTTTAGGGGGAAGAAACACTTATAATGCTTCTCTTACAGGTGATTATGACATTAATGCTTACCATAACATTAGCAGCAGTCTACGGGTAAATAATTTTACTTTTTTTGGAGACAATGTAGTGGACGTAACATTTGATGACCCTGTATTAGCTATAAAACAAATATATGAAAGGTCATCAATATCCCGAAATGGAACTACAAATGTTGATTGGAGTGTCGATTATAAAAGGTCTTATGATACAAAAGGTAAGGAGTTTACTGCTTCTGCTCAATTATCAAGAGGATTATCTCTTAACCGTTTTTCTGTGGAACAGAGTGCTGAAGCTTTTCCTGATATTATATTGGCGGAACGGTCACGGAACACTGGTTTAAACAACGAACTTACTTTTCAAGCAGATTATATACATCCAATGAAGAAAGGCAATCTGGAGACTGGAGCTAAGGGTATTTTCCGCACGATTAATAGTAACTTCATTTATGAGGTCAAGGACTTTCTTCAAGATTCCTACACTAAGGATGATACTCGTAGCAATCGTTTTATTTATGATCAAAACGTTGGAGCTGCTTATCTTTCCTACAATCATAGATTTAATAAAGACTATGAAGCAAAAGCTGGTTTTAGATATGAGTATACTGATATAGCTGGTGATTTTGAAAATAGTAATATCGGAATATCAAATGCTTTCCAAAATTATATTCCAAGTTTTACCCTCGTCAGAAATCTGAAGAATTTTCGGTCTTTAAAATTAACGTATAGCCGTAGAATACAACGTCCGAGTTTGTTCTTTTTAAATCCATTTACCGATCAAAGTGATCCGCGAAATATAAGAACGGGCAACCCAGATTTAGGGCCAGAAGAATCCGATCAGATAGAAATCGGCTACAATGGTTTTTTCAAAAATGTAGTGTTGAATGGAGCGGTTTACTATAGAAATACCAGAGATGTGATCCAAAGCTATCTATTTATAGATCCTAACGGTGTATCAGTGAATACTTTTGGCAATATTGGAACTAATAACAGTACCGGGGTAAACCTATTTGGACAGTTAACTTTATTCAGCGATTGGGTAATTAGGGGTTCATTCAACGGTTTTTATATTGTCCAACAGGGTGAGATTCAAGGTAAAAACCTTCGAAATGATGATTTTCAGTATACTATTTTTCTAAACTCAACATACCAGCTTAAAAAAGGATATGCATTTGAAATGTTTGGCGTTTTTAATTCTCAACGGGTTACACTACAAGGTAGAAACCCTGCCTTTTCAATTCATAACATTTCTTTTAAAAAGGACCTCTGGAAAAAGCAAGGAAGTATCGGCATAAATTTGACAAATCCATTTGCACGGTATTTGAAGTTTACTCAAGAATTAACAGGTCCTGACTTTACTCAATCATTTACAAATGCTATTCCTATTCAAGCAATTGGGATCAATTTTAGTTATCGATTTGGGAAAACGGAATTTAGAAATCCTATGCAGCAGCGTAAAAAAGGAGTCAATAACCAGGATCTAAAAAATGAAGAAGGTGGGTTTAATTTTTAATTGAATCTTAATTTGAGCAATAAAAAAGGGGCAATAAGCCCCTTTTTTATTGTACCTTTTATTTCAATTTAGTATCTGTAGTATTCAGGTTTAAATGGACCATCTACTGATACTCCAATATAAGCTGCCTGATCTGGTCGCAATGTTTCCAATTCTACACCTATTTTTGCAAGATGTAACCTGGCTACTTCCTCATCTAGATGTTTAGGCAAAGTATAAACTTCATTATTGTATTTCTTGTAGTTATGCCATAATTCTAACTGAGCAAGTACTTGATTGGTAAAGGAATTGCTCATCACGAATGATGGATGCCCTGTTGCGCAACCCAAGTTGACAAGTCGTCCTTCTGCTAGTAATAAAATATCTTTTCCATCCACAGTATATTTATCAACTTGTGGCTTTATTTCCACTTTTGTATGGCCGTAATTTTCATTGAGCCATGCTACATCGATTTCGTTATCGAAATGACCGATATTGGCCACAATAGTTTTATCTTTCATAGCTTTGAAATGCTCAGCTTGAATGATATCTTTATTACCTGTTGCCGTAATTACAATATTTGCTTCTGAGATGGCAGTGGACATGCGTTTTACTTCAAAGCCATCCATTGCTGCTTGTAATGCGCATATTGGATCAATCTCTGTAACAATTACCCGGGCACCAGCACCTTGCAAAGATGCTGCAGACCCTTTCCCTACATCACCATAACCTGCAACAATGGCAACTTTACCTGCAATCATGATATCTGTGGCGCGGCGTATTGCGTCTACACAAGATTCTTTACACCCATATTTATTGTCAAACTTCGATTTAGTAACTGAATCATTAACATTAATGCATGGTAATGGCAAATTTCCATTGTTCATTCTTTCATAAAGCCTGTGAACCCCTGTTGTAGTTTCTTCTGAAATACCACGAATACCAGCAATTAATTCAGGATATCTATCAAGTACCATATTTGTAAGGTCACCTCCATCATCGAGAATCATATTTAGAGGTTGATTATTTTCAAATGCAAATAAGGTTTGTTCAATACACCAGTCAAATTCTTGCTCGTTCATACCTTTCCATGCATAAACTGGAATCCCTGCTTTGGCTATAGCTGCAGCGGCATGATCTTGCGTTGAAAATATATTACAACTGGACCAACTAACTTCAGCTCCCAACGCTGTTAGCGTTTCGATCAATACAGCAGTTTGAATTGTCATGTGTAAACAACCTGCTATTCTAGCTCCTTTTAGTGGTTTCTCATGACTATATCGTTCACGAAGCGCCATTAATCCAGGCATCTCAGCTTCAGCTAATTCTATTTCTTTACGCCCCCAATCTGCCAAACTCAAATCCTTTACTTTGAATTGTAGTTGCTGTTCTACTTTTTGCATATTTTTTTTATTTGGTGTTAAGTACCACAAAGGTAAAAAAGTTAATTGTCTTCATAACAACGCCATTGGTTCAAGGTTCATGAAAGTAGTTTGTTAAA
>CAYUZA010000139.1:0-7262 GCA_964449535.1 uncultured Saprospiraceae bacterium | reverse complement strand
GTTTCTGGAAGTCAAGAACATCCTATACTGCCCGTTGAAGGACAAAAAAAGAATCTACTGGATTCAGAAGAGGAACAAAAAGAGGATACTCGCAAGCAAAATATAGCACATGCTTATCACCATTTAACATGGACTGCCTGTAAATGGGAAGCACAAGTAAAAAACAAATGGCAAACGCTGGGGCGGGGCCAATCTGTAAAAATACCTTTGTACATTCTTTTTCACGCATGGCGCTCAGATTTTACGTTGGATTGAAGTAGAGCATTTTATGCCCATTTTAAGGAAAAATTAAACCCCTTAAATCGATCTATTGCGTTTCTATAATCCATTGTTGCGTCCATTGTATGCCATTTCATGATCCTTTGACATTTGACTTGCACAAAGTGCTAGAGCGAATTCGACATTTTTTGCCAACCCAGGCACCACTAAAAGACTTTATACATCATAACAGTTTGCATGCATTTCAACATGAGCATTTTAAACAAGCTACTCGAGAGGCTTCTGAAATTTTTGGTTACCAAACATACTTGACATTAGAAGAATTTAGGCATGCACACCACATTGGAAAAATCACTAAGGAATCCATCCAAAAAATAATAGCAGATGTAAAAGGTCAGGATAAACTTGCTTATTGGTACGATGCTATGTGCAATACAACATTTAATCCGATAATCACCCAAAGAATTGGCCAAATTAGGACGCAATGGAATAATAGGCTCCATATAAATATGGATAAGGCGATACACCCAACTTTATTTCGTTTAACCGCAGCCTATTTAGACCAAGGGATTAGTCTTTATCCGTTTCCAGGAAAAAGAGATAGCTTTCTGGAAGATGTTTTGGCGCTAGATGATCAAAGCGCTATAAAGTTATTTCAATCAGGAGTGGTTAGAAATCTAATTAAAGAAAAACAGTATGCTGTGCCTGATTTATTAGATGCTTTGATTGGCAATCCTAATTATTTTGAATGTTATCTATTAGATCAACAGTTTGCCCACCCTGGGTGGTCGGGAATGGTTGCTTATTTGGAAAAAAAACCAAGTAGCTTATTTGAACAAAGGTCAATCGGTTTAGAAGATTATATCACATTAGAGTTATTGCTAGAACTTGATTATGCAGAAAAAAAACTAGGGAAAGACCGAAAGCCCCTTATTTCAGCCTTAGAACCAAGACCTGATTACTTCCAACCCTTAGCATATAGCGAATATTGGGAAGTTTTGTATTTGTGGCAAGGAGCAGCGGAATGGAGCTATCATAGTCAGGTATTAATTGGATTGACCAATACCAGTACAAGTCAAGCACCATCAAGAACAAACATTAGTTTTCAAGCGGTCCTGTGCATTGACGACCGTGAAGAGTCTTTACGCAGGCACCTGGAAGCCAAAGACCACAGATGCGAAACCTTTGGAGTTGCAGGTTTTTTTAATGTTCCTTTTTACTTCAAGCCGGAAGGTGCCCAGTTTAATGAAAAATCGTGCCCCGCCCCCGTTAACCCAAAACACCTGGTATGTGAAAATGTAAGTCGTAATAAGTATGTAAAAGATCGACACTTTAACTACTCAACGCATGGGATTATAACAGGATGGTTACACAGCACTACTATAGGTATTGCTTCTGCATGGAAAATGGCAAGCCATCTATGGTTTCCAAAAGAGACAAACTCGATGAGCAATGCCTTCCGTCATATTGATCCTAATGGAAAACTAACTATTGAGTACGAAGGAAAATTAGAAAATGGCTTGCAAGTGGGGTTTACCGTAGAAGAAATGACTAATATGGTAGAAAATCTGCTTCGCGCCATAGGTCTTACACAACATTTTGCTCCCATTATATATCTGATAGGCCATGGTGCATCAAGCGTTAACAATCCTTACTTCGCCGGATATGATTGCGGAGCCTGTAGTGGTAGAGCTGGATCAGCTAATGCTCGAGTCGCTTGTACCTTAGCCAACAATCAAGAAGTTAGAGCTCATTTGGAAATAAGAGGCATAAATATACCTGAAACGACCATTTTCATGAGTGGTATACACGATACTACCAGAGATGAAATACTATTTTTTGAAACAGAAAATCTATCTAATCATCATCGAGAATTGCACGAAGAATATCAAAAAGTATTCTTATCAGTACTTCAAACCAATGCTGTGGAACGAGCAAGGCGTTTTGAACGATTGGAATACGCGAAAAAAACACCCTCCGACATCCATAAGCTAATAAAGCGGCGGGCTTATTCATTATTTGAACCCAGGCCCGAATGGAATCACGCCACAAATGCAGTTTGTATAATCGGTAGAAGGAAGATTTCCCAATCATTATTTCTGGACAGACGAGCATTTCTTCCATCATATGACCCATATACAGATCCTGATGGCGCCGTACTTTCGTCCATTTTGAATGCCATTGCTCCTGTATGCGGAGGCATTAATCTTGAATATTATTTTTCACGAGTAGACAATGAAAGACTGGGTGCAGGTTCTAAGTTGCCTCACAATATTATGGGCCTCATAGGTGTAGTAAATGGGCTAGATGGTGATTTGAGAACGGGATTGCCCGCTCAGATGGTAAATATTCACGAGCCCCTCCGCCTTATGGTCGTAGTTGAACAAGAGCCGGAAGTAATTAATTCGGTACTTAAGAAAAATCCCTCAACCAAAAATTGGTTTGATCAGGAGTGGATCCATCTTATTGCCAAATCTCCAGATGCCCCTGATTTTTTTCAATATAGGGAGCAGGGATTTGCTCCTTTAGATAGGAAGAATTTCAATTCAAAGCTTGACATGATTTCCGATGAAGAAATTTTTGACTCAATTGGTCCTTTACCTGTAAAAATAATCAAATCATAAATGAAAGATTATAATACAATATTGTTGCTGCAAGCGATATGGCCAACAATTGGCCTGATGGCAACATTGATATTACCTGCTAAGGCTGAAAGGAAAATTTCGACATTGGCATGGTGGACAGTGGGTATTCATTTTATGCTCACTGCGTTCCTTATGGTCTTATGGCTTATCAATCCGATGGACCACCTTAAAGGACCAGAATGGGTAATTTTTGAGTCGGGTAATTATCATTTTTACGTTGATTTTTATGTAGACAATGTCACCGCATTTTTTGCGATTACAGGTAGTTCCATAACGTTGATTATTTTGCAGTTCAGCAGATATTATATGCATATGGAGCAAGGATTTAAACGATTCTTTAGCGTAATTCTGTTATTTTACTTTGGGTATAACTGGACAGTTATGTCCGGAAATTTTGAAACATTATTTTTAGGTTGGGAAATACTGGGGATTTCTTCCTTTCTGCTCATAGCATTTTATCGCCATCGATATCAACCGATTAAAAATGCGGTAAAGGTATTTACGATATACAGACTGGGTGATATTGGGATACTAGCTGCCATGTGGGCAAGTCATCATTTATGGCATGCTAATGTACGTTTTAGTACGTTAGCGGATCAAAACTTAGTAAGATCTCATGCCATTGACCATCCATCTATTGCAATTTTTATTGGAATAGCTTTACTCATAGCCGCAGCCGCTAAGTCGGCACAACTTCCATTTTCTACCTGGCTTCCCAGAGCAATGGAAGGCCCAACTCCCTCCAGTGCCATATTTTATGGGGCGCTTTCTGTCCATTTTGGTGTTTTTTTACTACTTCGTACTTACCCTTTTTGGGGACAGCAATGGCTTACAAAGGGACTGGTAATAGGCGTGGGTATGACAACAGCCTTAGTTTCGTTTGCCATTTCTTCCGTCCAACCCACCATAAAATCCAGAATCGCCTACTCGTCAATCACGCAAATTGGAATAATTTTTATAGAGGTAGCTTTGGGCTGGGAATGGATGGCCTTATGGCATATGGCTGGTAATGCGTTTTTAAGAAGTTATCAGCTATTGATTTCCCCATCTATCGTAAACAACCTCATCAGAGACCAATTTTTTAATCGGCCAACCAGAAAAACGGAGAAATATAATCGTTGGTATCCCACTCTATATATGCTATCTATCCAAGAATGGAAATTGGACTACTTTCTCAATCAACATATATTTGGCACTATCAAAAGGGTTGGCAAAACGTTACCTACTCTACACTTAAGAAACCTAATTGCCATATGGATACCTTTTTATTTGGCAGGATTATGGTTTTATGGCAATCTGGATCACCTTCCCGGATGGATACGGGTTGTAATGCCTATTATTTTGGTTGCAATCGGACTATATTTAACCATAAAAGCATTTGCCGAAAGGAAGCAACCGCGATTGGCGTGGACAATGGTTTGCTTAAATCACGCCACATTAACTCTTGGGGTTAGTTATAATGATCATTTGGATTTTGCACAGACCCTTATTTATTTGAGTGGTGTTGCTGTATCAGGATTGCTTGGATTTATAGTTCTCCATCGTCTTAAAAGAAAATTAAATGAGAACCACTATGGTTTAAATCGATACTATGGCCATATTACCAAATTCCCTCTCGAAGCATTCTTGTTTTTATTGGCTACCCTTGGATTGATGGGATTTCCCATCACACCTACCTTTTTGGGAGAAGACTTACTTTTTTCACATATACATACGGATCAATTTCTACTGGGTGCGCTGGTAGCTGCTGGATTTATCATCAGCGGCATGGCATTGATCCGCATCTATGCACGGATATTTTTGGGTCCTCCGATTGAACCCACAGCATCTAATCCTTTAATGTCAGCTTAAACTTTATCTATCTTATGAAAAAAACACTATTATCAGATTTACTTGCAGGGCTTACAGTGAGTTTTGCAGCGCTTAGCCTTGGTGCCGCGTTCGGAATAATGTCAGGTCGTGGAGCATTTGCCGGTATGATTGGCGCCGCGGTGATACCCATTATCACTTCTTTGTTAGGAGGCACACGAGTTCAGGCCTCTGGCCCGACAGCACCTATGACCGCAGTAACAGCGCTACTCGTGGGCAAAGCGTACGATTCGTTTCCAGGAAACGCTCACCTGGCGGATGAGTACATCACCCTGGTTTTATTACTTTCCTCCGTATTCATAATACTTGCAGGTATTTTTCGTTTGGGAAGGCTAATTCAATATGTGCCTCAGTTAGTAATTCTAGGATTTATGAATGGAATCGCCGTATTGATTTGGAGCGACCAGCTGAATAAATTATTTGGATGGCACAAAGTATCTCCTTTGCAAGGGGACATGTGGGTAAATACCAGTATCGTAGCCGCAAGTGTTGCCTTAATTTACCTTATTCCTATCATGCTAAAATGGTTCGGAGTGCCTACAGGCATACGCAGATTTATTCCATCCATTTTTATCACCATTATAGCTATGACCCTAGTTACATCATGGTTAGAACTTCCAGTACAGCACGTAAGCCTTGGGGATCAATATGCAGGATTTTCTGCATTTCTGAAAGAAATCCTTTATGACTTACCATTAGATAAAGAAATATTCACCTCTGCAATGATGAAAGCAGCTATTCCGCTTGCTTTACAACTTTGCGTATTAGCTTATTTAGACTCTTTATTGACTAGTTTGGTTATTGATAAAATGACCAAGGAAAAAACAAAAACCAATAAAGAATTGATTGCCCAAGGGCTGGCTAATGGAGTTAGTGCCTTACTGCAAGGAATACCAGGAGCACAAGCAACGATCAGATCTGTTTTATTAATTAAAGAAGGAGCGCAAACCCGACTGGCCGGGGTTTTTGTAGGTGTATTTGCTCTGCTTGGATTCTTGATATTCGGCCAATGGATTATCCTAATTACCTCTGCAGTTTTCACAGGTGTGCTTTTAAAGGCTGGATTGGATGTATTAGATAGAGATTTTCCCATTGCTTTCCTGAAATACAAATGGTATAAAAATACACAGCGAAACATACAGTTTGCCATTATAATTTGGACTACTCTCTTGACAGTAGTAGTAGATTTAAATGTAGCTGTAATAAGTGGTACGATTATTTTTTACATGGCTAAAAAATGGCTAGCCATCAAAGATGCTGAGGCAGATTTTGCAGAGGTTCATGCAAACGAACTGCATGGACAAAGTCCGGGTGATTGATTTTTCGTCCTCCGTTTCATTTTAATGAGAATAAGATCAAAAATTACTCAATCATTCAATAAAAAAGATAACTATTCGGCCGATTTCCCTTAAAGGGTGTTTTATTGAAAATACAGAGTAAGAAACCAGTATACGACATGGTAGTTACTAATATTTGACAGCAATTTAGCCTTTTCCACATTATAAAGATATGAATAGAATATAATAATCATGTTACAATAAATCTATGTTGAAGTGATTGATCAGACCGAAAAAAGAAGTTGTTTTAATGTTGAATGCGACAATTTCTATTATAATAAGTAGTTTATGTATTTTGATATTTTGTAAAATGTTTGTATCTTTGTTAGGAATATGTAAAGGGGTTTTATTAGCGCCCATTCACACCATCATTTATTCTTCAGGACCATCCTGCTAATAGTTGTTTCCTGTATCATTTTTCACTATTATTTTTCATGTCATTTGAATCACTTTCTATCTCAGAGCCCATTTTGCGCGCTCTGAAAAAAACAGGTTATACACAACCTACTCCCATTCAATCGCAAGCTATTCCAGCGCTCCTTCAGAGAAGAGATGTGCTGGGTTGTGCACAAACAGGCACCGGCAAAACTGCTGCTTTTTCCATCCCCATTATACAATTAATGAGTGATGAAAGCCCCATTCAGCGAGGAATTCGCTGTCTCATGCTTAGTCCTACTCGCGAACTAGCCATTCAGATAGGCGAAAACTTCGCAACCTATAGCGAATTTACCCGCCTAAACCACACTGTAATTTTTGGTGGCGTTTCGCAAGTACCGCAAGTTGCCGCCTTACAAAAAAATCCAGATGTACTTATAGCTACACCCGGCAGATTGCTTGACCTCATGCAGCAGGGATTCATTCGCTTGGATCAAATTCGCTACTTTGTCCTAGACGAGGCGGATAGAATGTTAGATATGGGTTTTATTCATGACGTCAAGAAAATTATTGCAGCACTACCTGATCAAAAGCAAACGCTTTTATTTTCGGCAACTATGGCGCCTGAAATTGTAAAAATTGCAGACAAATTGCTCAAAAATCCGGTAAAGGTAGCAGTAACACCTCCTTCTACCACGGTAGAAAAAATACGCCAACACGTTTATTTTACTCAAAAAACGGAGAAAGGGAAACTTTTAATCCATGTGCTTAGAGAAAAAGCAATACCAAGTGCATTGGTTTTTACTCGTACTAAACA
>CAYUZA010000138.1:0-7315 GCA_964449535.1 uncultured Saprospiraceae bacterium | reverse complement strand
GTACTATTTTTCACAAGAAATAGATGGTTGCATCTTTGTAAGCGAGGAGTTAGAAATCCTTCGTCCTGATCCAGGAGACTTAAAGATTATACTTAATGGTGCTGAAGCAATTTGCGATGGAAGCCCCGTGACCTTGACAGCACAACATCCGGGTGGCAATACGCTTTGGAGCAATGGGGTGCAAGGTTACACTTTAGAAACCAATCTACCGGGAGCCTACTCCTATCAGTTATATTTAGAAAACTGCGTATTTGATAGCGATACTGTTTTAGTAAATGCTGTAAATCAACCACCACGGGAAATTATTATAGCGAGAAATATAATTTGCCCCGGAGATTCCGTACAGCTTATAGCACTATATGAATCGGGAGATGTATTTTGGAATAATGGCGCAACAAAGGACACCATTTGGAGTCAAACGAGTGGAAATTATTCCTTTATGTTAGATACGCTTGGCTGTGTATACACAAGCGATACTGTAGAAATCATGCAAGCCCCAACTCTTTCATTTAGCATAGAGCCCAATGGGAGCTCTACTCTTTGCGAGGGTCAGGAACTAACCATTAGGCCCATTCCAGCTGAAATTCGGAATTGGAATACAGGACAAATTGGTGACTCAATCATTCTATTTCAACAAGGAACATACTCATATAGTGTTGATACTCTGGGATGTACCTACATAAGTGACAGCATCAACCTAATCGTTATTAATAAACCCGAAAGTGCATTGAGCATCGCTTTGGAGGCTCCGCTTTGCTTTGGCAGCTCCGAGGTAATATTTCAGGTTTCTCAAACAGAGGGAGCAATTGTCTGGATGGATGGGGACACTTCCTTAATTAGAAAAGCGTTTGACACAGGTTTGTTCAAATATGAAATAATAGCGGATAATTGTAGGTTTCCAGGCGATTCCGCATACATTGAATTTTATGCCCAATGGCTTAAAGAACCATTATTTATTATCGGTGAATCTTTAGTGGATGCGGGAGAAACATACACATACTCGGCAGCGGTTTTGGATCCAAATCTCACCTATGCCTGGACGGTAGTCCAAGGGGAGGCTTCCATTATTCAAGGAGCAGACCTCAAAGATTCAAAGCTGGAAATTAGCACAAATGCCAGAGAACCAATCCTATTGGAGTGTTTACTCTCAGATACGCTCTGTTTATCGCAAAAATCCATTACAAAATGGATTCAAGTTCAAAGTTCGTCGGTCGGTTTCGAAAAAAATTATCCAGCAATTAACGTAAAATCGGCGCCGGAAGGGTGGTTAATTAGTTGGGAAGGATCTTCAACTGGCTCAGCTGCTATTTGGCACATATCAGGCCAGTATATTCGGGAATTGAATATCACAGACAATAGTATTATGGTGTCAAAAGAAGGATTACCTCCGGGCTACTACTTACTTGGTCTGAAAACAACCGATTTTCCAAAGCCTAAATACATTCGCTTAGTTCATCATTAAGGACCTGGGGCATAAAAGTTTAAATCCAAGGCTTTGACCCTGTGTCGTTGACCGATTTTGTAAGTCCGGTATCGTGTAGCTCGCTTGATAAGTTCGCCAATCGTAAATGGAGCAATGATGATAGAAATGGCAATCCAATCGGGTGGGACACCTGCAAAGACCCACGCCCAAGCAGACCCTGAAAAAGTACCTACGGCAGAAGAATAAGCGAGCGCAAAACCCACTTTACGCCAAAAAGAGGGATTATCAATGCGAATTTTGGTTATACTGCTAACAGGAATCCAGCCATCTCCAATATTGAGTGTTTGATGATCTGCATCTATAGCATATAGGGTGCGTTTCATCCAAACGTCTGGAAAACGGCTGGTTTGAAATTCAATCTCATCTCCTATTGCAAAGCGTCTAGACTTAATTTTGCCATAAGTTTCCAGTGACAATACCTGCTGCGCTTCCAATTTTACAGTTACGACATGAAACAACAAAAAAACAACGCTAAGGACGGTGGTACTGGAGCGCATAAAAGCATCATTTGTTTTTTAAACCCGATAAATAAGAAATAAGTTTGGATATTCCGCTGTAAATAAATGGATATTCGGGTAATTCATGACCTGTGTACAAAATAAATAATTGCAATGACCAGCCACGTTCTTGTGCTAAATCGCGCAATGGGGGAGCCTGAAGACGATACGCTTCTCTTATCAGACGCTTGATTCGGTTGCGATCCGTTGCTTTCTTAAAATTTCGCTTAGAAACACCCACACCAAATTGTACTGACACCGAAGAGGATGATTCTATGCGATACAAGCACCTCATGGAAGGCATGTGAAAGCTCTTTCCATGGGTAAATAGTTTTTGTATGTCTTTTTCCCTCTTTAACCTATCGCCAGCCGACAATCGAAAGTGCTTCATGATACAATTTGTTCGACTTAACATTCCTACATTAGCTCAAACACAATTTATTAAAAAACAGCGTTAAATGAAGCTATGACACAGAACAACTAAAAAAAGGCAGCGATAATGACCGCTGCCTTTCTAAAATATTATTTGTACGATTAAACGAGAAGAGAATATCTCCCCTTGCTTCGAATCTATATTATTTTTCGTCAGAAACTGTTAACTTATATCTACCAACAGCTCTACGGCGAGACAAAATTTTACGACCATTCTTAGTAGCCATTCTGGCTCTAAATCCGTGCTTATTAGCTCTTTTTCTCTTTGATGGTTGAAAAGTCCTTTTCATGGCTATAATTTCTTTCGGTTATATTCCTTTTTAAATAGGGCGCAAAGATATTTGTTCTACGCCAAACTGCCAAATTTTTATTTAATTATCCGTTCATAGAAGCTAAAAACTCTTCATTATTGGTAGTTCCACGCATATGTTTTAGCAAAAATTCTATGGCCTCATCCGGCTTCATGTCTGCTAAATGGTTACGAAGGATAAACATGCGCTGAAGAGAATCTTTGTCCATTAGTAATTCTTCGCGGCGAGTGCTTGATTTTGTAAGATCAATGGCAGGATACAGTCGCTTATTGGCAAGGCTTCTATCCAACTGAAGCTCCATATTGCCTGTTCCTTTAAACTCTTCAAAAATAACACCATCCATTTTAGAACCTGTATCTATAAGTGCCGTAGCCAATATGGTGAGCGACCCCCCTCCTTCTATTTTACGAGCTGCCCCGAAGAATTTTTTCGGCTTTTGTAAAGCATTCGCTTCAACACCTCCAGAAAGCACCTTGCCGCTGGCAGGGGCCACGGTGTTGTACGCTCTAGCTAGTCTTGTGATAGAGTCCAGCAATATCACCACATCATGTCCACACTCTACCAATCGTTTAGCCTTTTCCAAAACAATATTGGCAACGCGCACGTGATTGTCCGCAGGTTCGTCAAATGTAGAAGAAACCACCTCTGCATTAACAGAGCGTTTCATATCTGTCACTTCTTCAGGACGCTCATCTATAAGTAACACGATGAGATAACATTCTGGATGATTTTTAGCGATGGCGTTTGCCATATCTTTCAATAAAAATGTCTTACCTGTTTTGGGTTGAGCCACAATAAGTCCACGCTGACCTTTACCTATTGGCGTGAACAAATCAATCATTCGGTTGCCGTAGTCGCGACCGGATGTGGTAGTCAACATATTGAATTTTTCGTTTGGAAATAAGGGCGTAAGATAATCAAACGGAACTCTATCTCTTATATCCTTTGGCTCCAGACCATTGATTTTTGAAACTCTAAGGAGTGCAAAATATTTTTCACCTTCTTTGGGTGGTCGAATAGATCCTAAGACAGTGTCTCCCGTTTTAAGACCGAAAAGTTTTATTTGAGATGGTGATACATAAACATCATCCGGGGAGGTAAGGTAATTATAGTCGGATGAACGCAAAAACCCATAGCCATCAGGCATCATTTCGAGTACTCCCTCGCCCTCTACCATGCCATCGAGATCGATATTAAATCTTTTTTCAGGCAGCATCACTGGCTGTTCGGTCTCGGCGCTTTCAACTACTGGAGTCGTAGCCGACTCTTCCTGAGGTCTTCTTTGTCTAAAATCAGGCCTGTTTTTGGGGTTATGGGTAGGATCAAAGTTTTTTCGTCTTTCTGGATGCTCGATTTTTGTCCGAGATTCCGTATCAGCTCCTTCGGTAGGAACTGTGGATTCTGTTGGCAACGGATTGGCAGTTTTAGGCTCCCACTTTCCGGGTTTTCGATTGCGGTTTCTTTTTTCAATCGCATCCTCATTTTTTCCCTTCTCTTCAGGCAGCTCTGTAGATTCAGTAGATGGCGCTGT
Source organism: uncultured Saprospiraceae bacterium (assembly GCA_964449535.1). Lineage (GTDB taxonomy): Bacteria > Bacteroidota > Bacteroidia > Chitinophagales > Saprospiraceae > SLDF01. The sequence continues at coordinate 3,061 of CAYUZA010000138.1, read as the reverse complement.
TACAGGCTCTTGAACCTCAGAGGTTTGAGCATCTCTGTTGTATTTTTTATTGGCCTTAGCCACACTAGTTTCCAAAGGTTTCTCGGCAGGAGAATCTTTGCTTTTGCTGGCATTAGCTTGCTCATCTAAAATTCGGTAAACCAGATCTTGCTTGTTCATGCGGCGAAATCCTGGAATTTTCATTTTTTCGGCTACATCCTTGATTTCAGCCAAAAGCATCTCATTCAATTGAGAAATATCGTACATAAAGCGTAATTGAAAAATTAGAAGGGTAAAATTGTATATTCACATCAACGAAAAGCACGTTTTTGGAACGGCTGCAAATCGGATTTGTAAACTAGCGCAAAAATGGGTGAAAAGCTGTGATTTCGGAGTTTTACAAGGTAAGTTGATGCCTTCTTATCCATAAATCACGCCGCAAAATTAATTATTTTTTTATTATGACAATGTTTTTGCCGAAAATGATGCAAAATTTGCATCGCTAATCAACTTCAAAGCTATGCTGGAAATATTAAATATCAGAAACGAAAGGGAAAAAGTAGAGACAGGACTGCGCAAAAGAAACTGGACAAAGGAACAATTAAGCATATTGGACGATGTTTTATCGGTGGATGATCGTCGCAAAAATATTCAAACAGAGCTAGATGCCCTTCTCCAAGAGAGTAATCAGAAATCCCGACAGGTAGGAGAATTGATGAAAAGCGGCAATAAAGACCAAGCTGAAACGCTAAAAGCTGAGGTGGCAGCCAACAAAGAAAATATAAAGCGCCTTGAAGAAGAAATGCGACATAATCGTGAGGCCCTAGATGAACTATTGCTAAGTATTCCGAATATTCCGTACACAGATGTTAATCCTGGAAAAGACGCAGATGATAATTATGTGTCTCAAGATTGGGAGCAACCTTTACCTGTACTCCCGGACAATGCCCTGCCCCACTGGGAATTAGCTGAGAAATACCAACTTTTTGATCTTAAACTTGGGGTAAAAATAACAGGGGCAGGATTTCCACTATATAGAGGGAAAGGTGCCAAATTACAAAGAGCGCTCATTCAGTTTTTCCTGGACCGAGCTGCACAAGCTGGATATGAAGAAATTAGCGCACCATTGCTTGTAAATGCAGAAACGGCTCGCGCAACCGGGCAACTACCGGACAAAGAGGGTCAAATGTATTATGTAGAAAAAGACGAATTGTATCTGATTCCTACTGCAGAAGTGCCAGTGACTAACATATACAGAGATGTGTTGCTGGATGAAAAGCAACTACCTGTAAAACTCACTGGATACACGCCTTGTTTTAGGAGGGAAGCAGGCTCCTATGGTGCTCATGTTAAAGGACTAAACCGAGTACATCAATTTGATAAAGTTGAAATTGTACGTATAGAACATCCGGATAATTCTTATCTGGCACTTCAGGAAATGCTGCAACATGTGTCATCATTGCTTGAAGACCTGGAACTTCCTTACCGTATTTTGCGTTTATGCGGTGGTGATATGGGATTTACATCTGCTTTGACGTATGATTTTGAGGTTTATTCTGCTGCCCAAAAGCGATGGCTGGAAGTGAGTAGTGTGTCTAATTTTGAAACTTTTCAAGCCAATCGCCTGAAGCTACGGTTTAAAGATGCTGATGGCAAAAATCGATTGGCGCACACACTCAATGGAAGTGCACTAGCGTTAGCTAGAATTGTAGCAGCCTTGCTTGAAAATCATCAAACGAAGGATGGAATCAGGATGCCAAAAGCATTAATTTCGTACACCGGATTTGACATTATATAAAATTTAAATATCTAGCATAAAATGGATCAATTATTTGTAAGTACAGGTTACTATGGCTATATGATTGTCGGACTCATATTGTCCTTGGCAGGCATGGTAGTCAGCATGCGATTGAAAGCAAAATTTAACAAGTATTCCCAAGTTGGACTGAGTAATGGTATGAGTGGTCGCGAAATAGCGGAAACTATGCTGCGCCATTATAATATAAGCAATGTAAGGGTAGTCGAACACCAGGGTTTTTTATCAGACCATTATAACCCATTGACCAAAACTGTAGCATTGAGTCCCGAGATTTTTAATGGACGTAGCGTAATGGCAGCAGCTGTAGCGGCGCACGAATGTGGACATGCTGTGCAACACGACCAAGCCTACGCTTGGCTGACCATGCGTTCAAAACTGGTGCCTATAGTGAATGTTGCCGCGCAAGCTCAACAATGGCTGCTTTTAATCGCATTCATGACTGTAGGAACTATGCCCCAACTGATGCTAATCACCATTGTAGCATTTATGATTACAACCCTATTTTCATTCATAACGCTCCCTGTGGAATATGATGCAAGCAATCGTGCATTAGCGTGGTTGGATCGCACGGGAATGGCCAGAGGTCATGAATATGAAGGTGCAAAAGATGCTCTCAAATGGGCAGCTAGAACCTACTTATCCGCTGCACTATCCTCATTAGTAATGCTTCTTTATCTCATCCTTAGATATACTTCACGGGACTAACTTTCTTCAAAAAAGAAATTTCAAGGCAAATCATCCAACAGATGGTTTGCCTTTTTTTTATTTACTTTGCACCCAAATTAAGCATTTGCATATGGAAATGATTCAGATCGCCAAAGAAATTGCGAAAGACGCCATGGAAAAAGCCTTTGAACATTTGGCTTATGAACTGACCAAAGTTCGCACAGGTAAAGCTTCACCTGTGATTTTAAATGACGTAAAAGTAGATTACTATGGGACCCCTACCCCTATGAATCAGGTTGCAAATATTTCTAGTTCTGATGCTAGGACGCTGGTAATTCAACCATGGGAAAAAAAGATGTTGGCTGCCATTGAAAAATCTATTTTTGAAGCAAATCTGGGTGTGACCCCAATGAATGATGGTGAAGTAGTTCGCCTTTCATTCCCTCCACTTACCGAAGAAAGGCGAAAAGACCTGGTAAAGCAGGCACGGCACTATGGGGAAGAAGCAAAAATAAGCATTCGCAACGCCAGACGCGATTTGATGGAAGAAATCAAAAAAGCAACTAAAACGGGTATGTCTGAGGATGAAGCCAAACG
>CAYUZA010000137.1:0-7338 GCA_964449535.1 uncultured Saprospiraceae bacterium | reverse complement strand
AATAAATATATCGGGAAATTACGCCAATGATGAGCTTAAGCGTTTCGGAGAATATTTGGAAGACAGAATAGAAGAATTACAAGAAATATCCGATGTTGAGATTAAGGGTGTTCAAGACAGAGAAGTCAAAATTGATGTGGATCTTGTTAAGATGCAATTGCGTAAAGTATCTTTTCAGGATATTGAAAATGCAATAAGTGCTGAAAACTTAACTATGTCTGGTGGCGAGTTGCTAAATGACAATGCGAAAAGGTCTATCCGAGTTATTGGCGAATTTCAAAACACAGTAGAAATTGAAAATACTATAGTCAAAGCTGAGGCCCAACAAATCGTATTTTTAAAAGATATTGCAGATATCAGTTTTGGTTTTGTTGACCGAACGAGCTATGCAAGACAAGACAAACTTCCGGTTGTTTCTCTCGATGTTATCAAAAGAAAGGGACAGAATCTATTAGTAGCATCCGACAAAATCAAAGAGATAGTATCAAACGCTCAGGAATCTATTTTACCTAAAGATTTAAAAATTTCTTTTTTCAATGATCAGTCAGTTAATACTAAAAGGGAAGTATCCAACCTTGAAAACAGTATAATTTCTGGTGTAATACTGGTTGTACTTGTTTTGTTGTTTTTTATGGGTATTCGGAATGCACTTTTTGTAGGTATAGCCATTCCTCTTTCCATGCTAATGGGATTTATTGTGTTAAATGCAATTGGTTATACGTTAAATATAGTTGTCCTGTTTTCCTTAATTCTAGCCTTAGGGATGCTTGTTGACAACGGTATTGTAATAGTAGAGAACATACTCCGATTTAGGCAAAATGGCTACGATTCTGTATCGGCTTCCAAATTTGGAGCTGGTGAAGTAGCTATTCCTATTATCACTTCTACGGCAACTACGCTGGCAGCATTCTTTCCTTTAGCATTTTGGCCTGGTATTTTTGGAAACTTTATGAAATATCTACCAATTACGTTAATAACTGTTTTGGGGTCATCACTTTTTGTAGCCTTAGTCATAAATCCAGTGCTTACAAAATATTTTATGAAAGTAGATACCAGATCCAAAACCGAAGACGCAAAAAAGCGAAAGCGAAAAAATCTATGGATAGGTGTGGCAGTTATGGTTTTTATGGCTATTTTGTTTCATTTTGGAGGTATCAATTGGTTTAGAAATGCATTAGGTATAACAGCAATAATAACTCTTATTAATTTTTACTTTTTACGACCTGCCGCATTTCGTTTCCAAGGTAGTGCCATGCCTTGGATGGAAAATATGTATCTGGCATTTTTAAAGAGAGCACTTCGGGTTCCAAAAACAATGTTCTTTGGAACTTTTGGTTTGTTAATAATTGCAATTGTATTGTTAGGAATAAAGACTCCTAAAGTTATATTCTTCCCGAATCCGGATCCAATTTATATAAATGCTTTTATCGAACTACCTATTGGCAAAGATATTGAAGCTACCAATTCCTTAGTTTCAGAATTGGAAGATAGGGTATTTATTGCCTTAAAACCTTATTTGCACATTGTAGAATCTGTACTCACACAAATTGGGGAAAATACTTCAGACCCTAATTCACCCCCCGAGCCAGGTGCATCTCCAAATAAAGCTAGATTAACCGTTTCATTTAAACCAGCTGATGAACGCGGTCGTATTTCTACTTATGATGTAATGGAAGATGTAAGAAAAGCTGTTCAAGGATTGCCTGGAGTCCAGATTGTAGTGGATAAAAACGCAGCCGGTCCTCCAGCTGGCAAACCTATTAATATAGAATTACGCGGTGAGGATATCAATACCCTTGTAAAATTAGCTGAAGATGCTATCGTTTTCATTAATAAGCAAAATATACAGGGTATTGAAAAACTTCAGACTGATATTAAACTTGGGCAGCCTGAACTCATCGTACAAGTTGACAGGGAAGCAGCAAGACGTTATGAAATTTCTACTTACAGCATTGCAAACGCTCTTAGAACTTCCGTTTTTGGAAAAGAAATTTCTAAGTTCAAACAAGGGGAAGAAGAGTATCCTATTTTCGTAAGGCTAAATCAACAATACCGGAACAGTTTGGATGAGTTAATGAACCAGTATATAACATTTAGAAATCCAGCAAACGGTAGAATAAGTCAAGTTCCCATTTCTGCAGTATCTGATTTAGCGTATTCTTCTTCTTATAATAGTATAAAAAGAAGAAATCTTGACAGAGTTATTACAATTTATTCTAATGTAAATAAGGGTTTTAATCCGAATGAAATAGTGAATAACCTTAAGAACTCATTTAACGGTTATGAATTACCTGAGGGGTATTCGATTGCTTTCACAGGAGAGCAAGAACAACAAGCAGACAACTTAGCATTTCTAAGTGGTGCCCTATTCCTGGCATTGTTTTTAGTGTTGTTTATTATTATAGCTCAATTTAATAGCATCGTTTCTCCTTTGATCATCATGATCACTGTATTATTTTCTACTATAGGTGTTTTTCTTGGTTATGTAATCACGGGTATGGACATCGTAATTGTTATGACTGGGGTAGGTATCATTTCATTAGCAGGAGTGGTTGTAAACAATGCCATTGTACTTATAGATTATACAAATCTATTAACCAAACAAGCGAAAGAAGAATTAGGACTTCCTGCTAAAGCTAATTTATCCAAAGAAACCATGTTTAATATTATAACTGCCGCTGGAGCAACAAGGCTTCGACCTGTACTGCTTACAGCTATTACTACTATTTTGGGACTAATTCCACTTGCTATAGGCTTAAATTTTAATTTTTTTACGTTGGTAAGTGATTTAGATCCTCAAATATTTATTGGTGGGGATAATAAAGCATTTTGGGGACCACTGTCATGGACTGTAATTTATGGTCTTACTTTTGCCACTTTCCTAACATTGGTTTTAGTTCCAGTAATGTACTGGCTAGTTTTTACATCAACACAACTCTTAAGGGAAAAATTTGGGAATAAAGCATAAAACAATTATCCCCAAACATAATAACCTTGATACACTAATCTATGGTTTAAAAGGGCCACTCTGTTAAAAGAGTTGGCTCTTTTTCTTTTTCAAATTCCCACATTACATGTTCATGACCATTACTGATCAATAGGTACTTTGGTTGTAATTGCTGCTGATACACCCCAGCTTGTAAAATAACATCAATTGAAAGTGGAGACAAAGGCTCTTTTAGTTCTACAAGAAGAAATACATTGAGTTTTTCATCTAAAACAGCTATATCAATCCTCTTTTTTTGCTTTAAACCCGCATTTTTTTCAACAGCTATTCTACCTACAGGAAAAAAATCTGATAGGAAATGTATAAATATCTGTCTGACAAATTCTTCTTGTTTGAGTTTTAGCCATTTTTTCCTTACTACATCCCATATATACTTTATGCCATTCAATTCTTTAATGACAATGTTGTGTTGATAATTATTTAAGGGTATATCTATGAAAAAAGATCTATCATTCAATGATTCCTCCCCCTGTTTTCTCACCATTTTCGTATTGATATTCTAGACTTAATTTTCCATCTTCATTAAAATACCGGAATGGACCATGTAAAACACCATCCCTATAATGTGATTCTTGTTGAATGGTTTTACTTGGATAATATTTTTTAAAGATACCATGAGGTTTGCCATCCTTATAAGATTCTATTTCAAGAGGAAATCCTGAATAATACTTTATTCTCTGACCATGTAGTGCACCCATTCGGTATTGTTCCATAATTTCAACTCTACCCAAAGAATTAAATTGCAACCAATAGCCATTCAATTCTCCATGATAATAACTCTTATGGTCTTTGATACGCAGATTTTGATCATGGTATATAGTCCATGTCCCATGAGGTTTTCCATCTTGAAGAAACACTTCTTCAATCAACAATGAATCATTATATTTTTTAGCTACTTGTAAATTTGTACCCGGAATGGATTCAATTGTATAATCAGCAAAAGCACTAGATATGTCCTGTTTAGGCTTACAAGAAAGAAATATAAGACAAATTGAAAAAATGGTAAACAAAATTGAATCCCAAAATAATGGGGCTTTTATACGCTGATACATAATAGAGTTTTCCCTAGGTTAAATAATGTTTCAAAGATCAAATATAAAGTATTTCTTATATACTAAAATAAGCGTTTTTCATACTAGACTACAGATACCCTTTTACTTCCTTCAAAAAATAAGAACTTCTGGTGTGCATAAATGAAACCAACTGATACTGGCATAATTTTGATTAACTTAGCACTACATTACGATCATAAAAACATGGAAAATAGACAAATTGCGAAACTATTTGACGAACTCAGCAGATTGATGGAATATCATGGGGAGTCAAATTTTAAAATAAGATCATATCAACAAGCTTATCAGCAGTTCAGAGGTATGGAGGCATCCTTGATTTCAATGGAAAAAGAATCACTAATTGCCATTCCGGGAGTAGGAGAGGCTATCGCCGACAAAGTAATTCAAATACAACGATCAGGTTCTTTTGAAACCTTAAATAAATACCGAAACTTAACACCAAGTGGAGTACAAGAAATGTTGACAATTAAAGGATTGGGCCCTAAAAAAGTTAAGTCACTAGTTGAAGGTTTAAATATACAATCACCAGGAGAATTACTTTATGCCTGTGAAGAAAACAGACTTGTATCATTACATGGATTTGGGGAAAAATCTCAAGAGAACATAGCCGAAAAAATCAGATTCTACTTACAGAGTAAAGACATGCATCTTTATGCGCATGTTGCCATTTTATCAAAAGATTTTTTATCAACATTAGAATCTGTTTACCCAAAAAATCGCTTTGAAATAACAGGTGAAATACGCAGAAAAATGCAGACGATCTCTGCAATTGACATTCTGACAGACAAAAATATAAATGAGGATTTAAAAATACCTGATTTGGAATATGATGAATTTGGATACCGATATAAAGGTGTTCAAGTTATATTCCATATAGCTCAAAACGATAATTGGGGTACTGCCCAAATATTAAAGACTGGTGGTATTCCAGAAATTGAGTCCTTAATTTTACCTGAATTGCCTGATGAAAAAATAGTATTTGAAGAAATAAAACTACCTTACATTATTCCAGAGAGAAGGGATTCAGTATGGCACGACCGCTGGATCGATGCAAATAAAATACCTGAAATATTACCAACGGAAATAAAAGGAGTATTACATGCACATAGTTTATGGAGTGATGGTTCAACTTCTATTGAAGAATTGGCAGTGTATTGCCAACAATCAGGATATGAATATCTTGGGATCACGGACCATTCAAAATCCGCCGGGTATGCAGGCGGATTGAGCATAGAACGTTTATTCCAACAGGCTTTAGAGATTGATCTCATTAATGAAAAAATGAATAATTTTACCGTGTTTAAAGGGATAGAATCTGATATTCTAATTGATGGATTGCTTGATTATCCGGATGATATATTGGAACAATTAGATTTTGTAATCGCTTCCATTCATAGTGTTCTGCAAATGGATGAACAAAGGGCTACAAATCGAATAATAAAAGCAATTGAAAATCCATACACTAACATACTAGGACACCCGAGCGGAAGATTATTATTAAGTAGAGCAGGATATCCTCTTGATTATCCCAAAATATTAGATGCGGCAGCAGCCAATGGAGTAGCTATTGAAATTAATGCTAATCCTAACAGACTTGATCTAGATTATACATGGATACCATATGCAATGGAAAAAGGGATTTTTATGTGTATCAACCCGGATGCACATAACCTAAAAGGAATTCATGACATACAATATGGTTTAATCGCTGCGAATAAAGGTGGGCTTTTAAAAGAAAAATGTCTCAGTTGTTATTCAGCCGGAGACTTGATGCAAATATTCAAACGTAAAAACAGCTTAACAAAGCGTTAAGTAATTTTATTATATTATTGGAAGCAAATATGCATAAATAATTGCCATTAGCCGTACTTTTGCACTTTAAATTCACTTTAAAACAATCATTCAAAATGAAAAAAAATCTTTTTCTATTGTTTTCTTTCGCCTTTATGGTGTTGTTGGCGGCTTGTAAAAATGATGCTCCTTCAGAAGGTGCCGAAACAAGTGAAAATCCAGAAAATAATGCAATGCCATCAAGTGAACAAGCTTCAGGACCTGGTGCACTAACACAACTATCTGCACCTGATCCTGCTTCCGCAGCACAAGCAGTACCAGCTGATGGTCAACCTGTAGCACCTCCATCAGGACCCACAACCACAGTATCGTTTCCTAATGGAATGGAATACGATTTTGGAACAATTGATGCGGGCAAAAAAATATCACACAAATACAAGCTTAAAAATACTGGTAGCGAGCCTCTTTTGATCAGCAATTGTAAAGCTTCTTGTGGATGCACTGTTCCTAAATGTCCTACTGAACCTATTGCACCAGGTGAAACAGCAGAAATTCCTGTAGAATATGATTCTAAAGGCAAAAATGGTCCAGATCAAAAAACCATAACAATTACTGCTAATACAAACCCTTCACCAATTGTTCTTACAATAAAGGGTAACGTTAAAGGCCAAGCAGCAGCTCCTGCTCAATAATAATTGCCTATAATATTAAAAAATGGGGATCCTAGGGATTCCCATTTTTTTTTGGCTACTCCCCAATAATAATAAATTAACTTATAGCTTAATTGCCCTCAATGCATAGGTTAATGGAATCTTACCCTTCAAATGTTTCCACTGAAATTTCCCTGGAGATACTTCCTCCATTTCAGGTAAACAATTATAAGGACTGTAATCAAACTCTTTAAAAACTTCTAATTGAAGTCCTTCTTCGAGCAGTGAGCCCACAACCTCTGCTAGAGAGTGATTCCAAGTTATGGTTTTAGAACTTAAAGGAGCTTCAGAATCGGCATATGTGCCTTTAATCTCTTCAATGATAGGTTCTCTATTAAAATAACTATATTCAATGTGTTGACCTTCGTTGTCAAACATCCAGATAACAGGATGAAATTCTACAAATATAAATTTGCCACCAGGCTTTAAATATTGTGAAATTATGTTTGCCCAACGTTTAATATCAGGAAGCCAACCAATGGTACCATATGATGTAAATACAATATCAAAAGTATTCTTTTCTACCAAGTTCTCAGGTAAATCATAAAGGTTACAATTAATAAATGTCGCAGGCAAATGTAAATTTTCAGAAAGTTTCATAGCTTCACCTATGGCTATATCTGAAAAATCAATCCCTGTTACATTCGCTCCCATCCGGACTAACGATAATGTATCTTGGCCAAAATGGCATTGTAAATGAAGAATAGACAAACAAGAAATATCGCCCAATAATTCTAGCTCAATATTTTTTAAAGAT
>CAYUZA010000136.1:0-7359 GCA_964449535.1 uncultured Saprospiraceae bacterium | reverse complement strand
GATCAGGGAACGTTTTCTCCTAAAACATTGTTTATTAATACATTGGCATCAGATAAAAATCAATTGTTACATTGGTTGTTGCCTTTTGAAGACAGTTGGCAGTATAAAATGCTCAGGCGTTGATAAGTCGAATCAAGCAATTTCTTAATATTGAAGGCATTAAAGTGACTTTGGAATTAGACAATAGTCTTATTCCAAAGGATGCCGTTTTATCTGGTAATTTGTTGCTACTAAGTCAGCGAAATCAACAGATTAAGTCTGTAAGATTAAAACTCTATGAAGTTTATGAACGGGGGAGGGGAGATGGTCGTAAAACAAGTACTATAATGATGGGCCAGTTGCATATTCCTGTGTCTCAAATGTTGACCGCCAACAAAGTTCATAAAATTTGTTTCCAGTTACCTTATAAATATCATCTTTCCGCGGTTGAGCATTTTAGCCGAAAAAATATTTTATTTAAAACGGTAGCTTCTGGATTACAAACACTTAATGGAGTTACTTCGCAGTATTATTTGGAGGCTAATGTGGATGCAGTAGGTGTGGGTGTATCACCTAGAGCAGAGATAAGGTTGTTTCCCGTTAAAGGCTCTTGAAGCACTTAAATTTCAATGAATAGCCTTTTGATTAAACGGTTCACCCAGATAAATGTTAAAAAAGCTAAAACAACAAATAACAGTCCCCACATATATTGCTTTTGGATAATATGTCCTGTGCCAAATAAGAAAGCATACACCCCGACACATGATAGTAACATACCTTGTATTTCTGTCGTGAAAGATCCCGAAGGCATAGGACTAATATGGTGTTTATTCAAAAAGGTATTCCAACCCCAGGCGTGTGGTCTAACTTTTTGATAAAAATTCGTCAGTAAGTCACTAGGCTCTGGTGCTGTAAGTAAAGTTACCGTAATCCATATAAGGGAGGTAAGTCCAACCCCAATTACAAGTTTATCCGAAAAGGCTAATTCGGTTATTCCCATATATTTCCAACCGAATTCTAACCATAGTGCAATGACAAAGCTGCTCAGCATAGCACTTATTTCGCTCCAGGCATTGATTCTCCACCAAAACCATCGCATAATAAACAATAACCCAGTACCTGCACCTATTTGGAGAATTATTTGAAACGCCTGTAATGCATTGGACAAAAACAAGGCAAAAATGGAGGCTGAAACCATGAGAAGTATGGTCGATAAGCGTCCCACGGCTACTAATTGTGCAGGTGGCGCATCTTTTTTGATAAATCTTTGATAAAAATCGTTTGTAATGTACGAAGATCCCCAATTAAGATGTGTGGAGAGTGTGGACATCAAGGCAGCTATTAAAGAGGCAATAACTAGACCCAACACTCCTTTTGGCAGGAGACTCAACATTGCTGGATAAGCCAAGTCATCATTGATGATGGACTGGTCAAGAGTTGGAAACAAGGTTTGAATATCTGCCGGAGTCGGAAATACTATCATCGAGGCCAGGGCGATGAGAATCCATGGCCATGGCCTGAGCGCATAATGGGCCATATTAAAGAATAGAGTCGCTTGCAGGGCATTTTTTTCATCTTTTGCAGCTAAAATGCGTTGAGCGATGTACCCTCCACCTCCTGGTTCTGCTCCAGGGTACCAAACCGACCACCACTGGACAAGCAATGGGGCAATGAATATGGGTATGTATACTGCTGGATCAGTAAATTCTGGTAGAAAATGAAGTGCTGGTTGTACATTGGGATGCTGCAACAGTTCTCCAAGTCCCCCAACTGACGGATGCTGAAGGATAAGATAGCATGCCCAAACAGAACCAACCATGGCGATCAGAAATTGAAAAAAATCAGTTAACAAAACACTCTTCAAACCACCCCAGGTAGCATATAGCGTAGTAATAATGCCACACAACAGTAAGGTTTCCCATGCTTGAAGCCCGAGAAGGATACTCCCCATTTTTATACCAGCCAGCAATACTGTTGCCATAATTAGCACATTGAAAACCACACCAAGGTATATAGCTCGAAATCCCCTGAGAAATGCCGCTTTCTTACCACCATACCTCATTTCGTAAAATTCTAGATCTGTAAATACGCCAGTTCTACGCCACATACGCGCATATACAAAAACGGTAAGCATCCCCGTTAGCAAAAATGCCCACCAAACCCAGTTTCCTGAAATGCCGTTTTTTCGAACGATATCTGTAACCAGATTGGGTGTATCCGCTGAAAATGTAGTAGCCACCATAGATACTCCAAGCAACCACCAGGGCATATTTCGGCCGCTTAAGAAAAAGTTTTCGGTATTTTGACCACTTTTACGGGCAGCGGCAAGTCCAATCCATAAGGAGATGGCGAAGAAAATTCCAATGATTAGCCAATCTAAAAGGGTTAATTGCATAAGAATGAGTAATTATGAATTTGATATTTTTAATTCTTGCGCACCTTTAATGATAGCATCAACTACCTGTTGATCTTGTAAGGTCGATATATCTCCCAGGTTTGTGGTGTCTCCATTAGCTATTTTTCTGAGTATGCGTCGAATAATTTTGCCTGACCTGGTTTTAGGTAGCTGGTCTACTCTTTGGATGTAGTCTGGTCTAGCTACTTTTCCAATCTGTCTTACTACAGCCTCGATAATTTCGTCTTCTAAGGTATCTAAGGCATTTCCGGTGGCATGAGTGGTCACATAGGCATAAATAGCTTGTCCCTTGATGGGATGTTCACACCCCACAACGGCAGATTCTACCACCTGTCCTGACTTGTTGATGGCATCTTCAATCTCTGCGGTTCCGAATCGATGTCCGGATACGTTGATCACATCATCTACTCTGCCAATTATTCGGTAAAGACCATCTTCGTCTCGTCTCGCGCCATCACCTGTAAAATAATAACCCGGATAGGGTTGAAAATATGTTTCCCGATATCGTTGAGTATCGCCCCATGTCTCTCGCATCATGCTGGGCCAAGGATGCTGAATGCAAAGTAAACCCTCTTGGTCATTTTCCTGAATAATCTCGCCGGTTGCATTGAGAAGGACGGGTGTAATTCCGGGTAGCGGATAGCCAGCATAGGTGGCTTTCTCTGGGGTGATTCTAGCTAGGGATGAAATCATGATCCCACCAGTTTCTGTTTGCCACCAGGTATCCACAACCGGACACCGGAGTTTGCCAATATGAATTTTATACCAGTTCCAGGCCTCCTCATTGATGGGTTCACCAACGGTACCGATGGTCTTGAGTGAATCAAGACTGTAGGAAAGCACGGGATCCAATCCATAGGTCATTAATGAGCGGATGGCTGTAGGGGCAGTATAGAAAATATTGACGCCAAATTTGTCGCAAATTTCCCAAAAGCGGCCAGGATGTGGATAAGTAGGTATGCCTTCAAAGAGCAAGGTGGTACATCCGGCAAGGAGTGGTCCATATACTACATAACTGTGTCCGGTAACCCAGCCCACATCCGCTGTACACCAAAACACATCGCTTTCATCGGGTTGGAAAACACTCCTGTAGCTATATTCAGCATAAACCATATAGCCTCCGCAAGTGTGCACTATGCCTTTAGGTTTGCCGGTAGATCCGGAGGTGTACAATATGAATAGGGGATCTTCAGCATCCATAATTTCGGGGGGACATTCTTTATCTACGGCTGTTGATTCGTCGTGGTACCAAAAGTCCCGTATAGGTTCCATAGGCACGTCCCAGCCCAGTCGTTGGACTACCATTACCTGTTGGAGGACTGGTAGATTTTTGCAAGCTTCATCTACAATGCGTTTGAGGTGTATTTGTTTTCCGCCTCGGTTCATGCCATCGGCCGTGATGATCATGGCAGCACCAGCATCAGCGGCCCTATCTGCCAGAGCTTGTGCTGAAAATCCTGCAAATACTACGCTGTGTACTGCGCCGATCCTAGCGCAAGCCAGCACTGCAATGGCCATTTCCGGAATCATAGGCAAATATATACAGACGCGATCTCCTTTTTTGATGCCATTTTTACGTAGCACATTGGCCATTTTGCATACCTGCGTATATAATTCGCGATAAGTAAGACGCCAGAATCGTTCTTTGGGATCATCAGGTTCCCATATCAGCGCCAATTTATTTCCTCTGGATTGCAGATGTCTATCCAGACAATTTTCAGTAATATTAAGTTTGCCATTTTTAAACCAAGTTACGTTAAGATCTTCCAATGAACCCTCCATAACCTTATCCCATGGTTTTTTCCAGGTAAAAGTAGCCGCAATGTTTGACCAGAATAGGGATGGATTATCCAGGCTGCGTTGGTATAGCTCCTGGTATTGTTCCATGGATTTGGGAATATAGGTGCGAATGGGCATTTTCTTTTTTGGTCAAATATAATCAAAACCGAATTTGCATTGCTTTCGTAACGGAAATTAACCCAAAAAGAAACTTAATGTTGAAACTTTTTATCGTTGCATAATTGGGGGCTTCTGCGGGTAGGTTTTAGAGATTATGCAAACTTTGAAGTTTTATAATTGGAAAATAGGGTAAGATGTTATGACTAGTCCTAAATAAACGATACAGATTATTAAAGACTAAATTAACTGATTATATCCTAGTAATCAGCTGATTACTGGGATATTTATTTTTGTAGGTTTTTATTTTGATTTCATTTTGTTGATGCATTTGCCGTGGAGTCTTGTAGAAGCATGAAAAATGAGGTCTTTGTTCGTTGTAAATTTCAATACTACATTTGATTAATCTATCCATTGTTGCGAGCGAGTGTTTGTTTTTATATCCAATAAACTCGCCTTTACTATTATCACAATTGTTTTGGCTAAATTCTATATCTATCTTAGTGTGATGACATCTCTGCTCACATTTCCGTTTCTTAATATTCTTTCAATAATGGTCCAAATAAATCATCTTTGACTGTAAGTTATTGACCCGAAAGTAACTGATCAAGGTACTTTGCTCGCATCTCCTTGTAATCTAAATTGTCAATTTTTGTTTCCATATAAACTCGGATTAAATTTTTTATTTTGGCTTAAATGGAGTTAATTTTACATTTTTAGTCTTTTACAAATTACTCCCCTTTTTCTATCAATGTATTCAGAGAACTTAAGTCAACAATATATACGCTTTTTGCATGTCCTACTACTATTATTTTTTCTTTATTTATAATTTCTAATTCATAAATATTCAAGTTTTCAGCTACTTTGAACTTGTGAATAATTCTATTAGTGACGGGATCAAAAAATATAATCTCTCCTGAATTAGTTACACCCAAAAAAATATTATTTAGTGACTTTATACTCCAAATGCAACCGGTGTTGACACTTATGTTCTGCTTATTTTTGTCATTAGACGACGCCCAAATGCCATCTTTCCAATATTTAATATTTTTGGTTCCTACATAATATATTATACTGTCTTTTCCTATTATCTGGTGGATGAGACCTTTAATCACACCAACACTTTTCCATTTTCCATTACTTTTTAATAAAGTTTTTGAAGAAAATCCGTTGAATGCTACAGCAAGTATTGTACTATCTGAGGTAGGCAGCATAGACCAAGGAAACATTCGACAATTTTTCCATTCTATGTTAAGATTGCTTAGTTCAAGACTTGTAGATGCTATAAATCCGCGAGGTATCTTTTTACGAGCTTTAGCAATTCCACTGTTTCCCCCACACAGCATAATTGTCCCGTTGTCAAGGCTTATGAAGTCGTAAATACATTTTCCTTTCAGGTCTACAAAATAATGTGTTGTAAATACCTTTTTATTCAAGCAATACTTATAAATAATTCCATTTGAAGTGGCAATTAGTACAAAATCATTTACACGCTCAATTTTTAAAATATCATAACCAAGGTTAGGATAGTTTATATTTTCCATGTTTCCTAACGTATCAATACGTTTCATTATGCCAAACTCACCTCCTATCCAATATTCATTCGGCATGATTCGTGCAATGTGATAGAAACTGCTATCTGAACTTACACTTTCTGAAATCTTAATTATATTTTGACCATAATTTATTAACGGAATATAGATTGACAATAAAATCAAATAATAAAAATGCATATATTAATAAAATAAATAAATACAATAAATAGTGTATTTATAAAATAAATGCAAAAAAATATAATAAAATACTTACAATACAATATGCAACTATCGTTGTAAATTGTATTGTAAGTATTTATGTATATAAGAAAGTTATTTATCTGTGAATTCAATCACATATCCACTGGAAGTGACTACAAATCTTCCCCAAACGTATGGTATTAAATTTGATGCTTTCCATTCTGTGTGTTCACTGATTATTATTTGTGAGCCAGTAAGATTTGCTTTTTCATACATTTCTTTTCTTGCCGAAGATACTAGTCCTTTTTTAGCCAACCCTCCAATGCCAAATATATATGTAGCTGCTGCTGAGCCCTCTACTCTTTTAACAACTTTAAAATTGTTAGATTGGATTTGAACTTGGGTTTGATTAACATTTTCTGAAGTTACATTTGGATAAAAAGAAGCACATGAAGTCATTAACAAAATAAAAACCAAAATAGTTGAATAAAATAAATTTTTCATAATAAAAATGTTTTAATTCTAAACCTTACTCTTATGGATTTTCAGATTTCTCCCTGTTTTTTTTTACAAGTGGTTTACTTGACTCCACTCTTTAAAGCTTATCACCTAGGTTGTCAGCCTTAATTTGACTATTTAGTTTTTAGTTGTAATTATATTTAACACTTTATCTCCTTATTATATGTTTGTATTTTACTTTGTTATTCACTAAAAATGTGTATTTATGTTTTATAAATATTATATTGTACAAATATACAATTATAATGAATTTTTATATTGCTAAATGATAAATTTATTAAGTATTAATTACAAATATAAATGATATGGTATATAATGTCGCTGTTTTTTTTAGATAAATTTAAATGTAATTAGATGTATTTTTATGTGTCTTTTTATTTCATTTAAAACAAATTATACATTCCTCGCTTTATATTTTCCCGGTTTTATTGGATGATTTAATGACATTATTCAAGTAATTAGCAGAAGAACTTACATTGTGAATTCAAATGTTTATTTCTATTTTAAAATACCCTTTTTATTAAAAGCTCTTTTATCGTTGAAGATAGAATGTCGCATTTCCATCACTGCGCATTTCCATCACTACCGAACAAAATCATCCTATCTTTTTTACACCCCTATCTTTCCCAAAGTTCCCCCAGTGGCTTGGGTAAAACAATTTGTAAGTTCCATATTACGCTAGTCTGAGGAGTAAGCAAAATCACAATTAATAAACTGATATTTATAGCCTTCAGAATTTATAAAAGTAATACCATAGTTATTATAAGCAGATATATAACCGAATACGATCGTTTTGTCCCATTCATCACTTTT
>CAYUZA010000135.1:0-7379 GCA_964449535.1 uncultured Saprospiraceae bacterium | reverse complement strand
GTGGTGATCACATTTTTCCTATTAATACAAGTAACTTACCAGCAGGTATTTATTTGGTTCAAATTGAAATGAATGGTAGCATTCTATCTAAGAAGCTACAGGTTAAATAAATTTAAAAAGCCACCCGTTTACTTTCTTTTAGTTATTCGGGTGGCTTTATGAACTTATTAAATAAATTTCATCCTTAATATAAACCTTCAGGAAGCTTCATTTTAAGTAGTTTATTCGATTGATCCACTTCTTCAATCCAGCTTTTCACTAATGGAATAAGTACTTCTTCTCCATTGTTATTTAGTACCAGCATTGTTTGCATTGGATATTCTCTTGTTTCAATAATTTGCATACAATATTGATCGGTTGTATTTAATAAAGAATACCCCTCCCATTCTTTGGGCTGATTATCTTCTTTTATGATATCCTTTATATCCTGACTTCGCATATATACTTTACTGTTTGTAAATATTACCACATCTTCTAGTCTTTCATACATTTCTAATTTGACAATTAATGGAGCAGATCCTCTTATTTTTTCGACGAATGCAGGAATCATTTGTCCTTTGGAATTAATAATTATGTATCCTTTATCCAGTAATAGAGGTAAATAATCATTATTAATTGTCATTTTCAACTCTCCTGCCAATCCATGAGGTTTGTTTATTATTCCAATTTCTGTATATGCTTCCATTTTCTAAAGAATTCGCTTCATTGTAATTATATAGCCTTTTTCCGCTTTTTTCGTCCACGATTCATTTGATATTTTTTGAGTATCCAAAATCCATTTTTCCGAATACAATAAACCAATATTTTCTTTCCACAAGGAATAACTAAACCGCTTTTCAATCGCGTTTTCTATGTTTACATGAACCACCTTAACTAAATTTTTATGTAATTCTCCATCCAGATATAAACTATCATTTATAGATTGAATGCTAAATTTCCCATATCGGCGGAAAGGTTGAATGGGTTCATCCCTAATTATTTCAGTATACGTGTTAGCATTAAAAGATGCTAAACCATCCCAGTTTTTGTAAAGAAATGGCGGCATTATAAATGATGTAATATTCACATTATCATACCATTCACTTATCCTAAATTCATTTATACAATATCTCTTTTGTCCTTGAAAATTGTTATCGAATAAAGTATCAAGAGACATAGCTTTCCACCGGATTGAATAGCATGTATCATTAAAAACTATGGATGAATCAGACCATTCTTCATAGAGAATGTATTGTACTGTATCAATATCTAAACCAATAGGTGTTTTTTTAAAAAGAAAAGAATCTACTTGAAAAGTTATTGACTGGGATTGAGGAAAACAAAAATAATTTACATATTTGAGTTGGTTCACTTCAAGGGTATGCTTTTTACAACTGCACAAAGCGGATAAAATAATGACCATTGATATAATACCTATAAAACGCATTATAATCCACTATAAATTATACCTCCGCCAATTACATCATCATTTTCATAAAATACAGCGGATTGGCCCGGTGCAATACCCTTAACATTGGCATAAAATTCAACTTCTAGCGTATCAGTTTCTTTATTTATAAAACGCGAAAGTGTTCCACGGTCATTGTATCGTATGTGACTAACTATTTCATTTCCAATAGGCCACTCATCATATTTCATACAATTTAATTTATAAACTTTCATGGCATTTCGGTGCAGATCTTCTAAGTCTCCTAAGATTACAGTATTTGAATCCGGGATAATATTGGTTACATACATTGGTTTACCAAATGCTCTGCCTAGACCTTTGCGTTGTCCTATAGTAAAAAATGGATATCCCTCATGAGTACCTAAAACATCACCATCTTTATTAATGAAAAATCCACCACTTACTTTTTCTTCCAATCCCTCTACTTTCCGTTTTAGAAATCCTCTGTAATCATTATCTGGGACAAAACATATTTCATAACTCTCTGCTTTTTTACTAAGATCAGCATACCCCCACTCATAAGCCATTTTTCTTACCTCTTCCTTTAAGTAATTACCTAAAGGGAATAAAGTACGAGAAAGACAATTTTGAGAAAGGCCCCATAAAACATAAGATTGGTCTTTGTGTAGATCCTTTGCTTTTTGTACAAAATACCTTCCATTCTCATGCTTAATATTGGCATAATGACCTGTTGCTATATATTGACAGCCCAATTGATCTGCTCTTTTCAGCATAGCTTCCCATTTGATATGCGTATTGCAAAGCACGCATGGGTTGGGGGTTCTGCCTGCTAAATATTCTTCAACAAAATTGTCTATTACATAATCTCCAAATTCGTCTCGTATATCCACTATAAAATGGTGAAATCCAAAATCAACTGATACTTGACGAGCATCGTTAATACTATCTAAACTGCAACACCCCGTTTCTTTTTTATTTCCACCTGAATTGGCATAATCCCAAGTCTTCATGGTAATCCCTACGACCTCATATCCTTGATTATGAAGCATCATTGCCACAACTGTACTGTCAATTCCTCCACTCATGGCCACCAATACCCTTTCTTTCATTTTATTGATTATGATTATTCAATACAAAAATACAACCGATTAATGATTATTGTTTACAAAGAAATCATATGCTGGTTAGATAATATATTTAGATATCCTTTAATGTTTGAATTTATTCATTTATAACTCATTTCTTATATTTGGTTTATATTTGATAAAAATAGCTATTGTGAAAAAATGGTTAGGTGCTTGTTTCTTGTTATTAACACTAGCTTGTGGTATTAGGCGTGACAATGATGACGAAAAGTTATTCGTAGGTGATGTAAATTGTATTATTGGCATCAATCCTTTACAATTTTTTGACAAAGCAGATCCAGATTGGCTTTTAACACTTCCTTTAGTTCGTGTACTACTTGAATCATCTTCATTTGATTTATTATTTACCCAACTACTTGAAAACCCAATACAAGCCGGCATTAATTTTAGACAACCTTTTTATTTAATAAACACACAATGGGATTCTGCCAGATTTTGGTATGTTACTTGGCATGTAACATCAGAAGCAAAAATGGAAGCATTTTTTCAGTCAAGTGGTTACCAGAATCTCCGGATTTATAAAAATTATAAAGTTATTGTGTCAGAACCTTTCGCAATAGCTTGGAATAATAGCTTTTGTATGATAGCTCCTTCTTTATATCTTCCTGATATGTTGGAATCCATAAGTGCCCCGAATTCCACAAGTGATTCTGGGGAATGTTATTTGCAAAAAACAGACCCGGATGCTTTGATTTCATTTTTGGTTAGACCAGACTTTTTACCTATTTGGCATGAAAATATAGATCGATTGCATTCTTGTGGGCTTCAAATTTCTGAAATTAAAAATCAATTTATTGTAGGTGAATTTTTTGAACGAAATGATGTACTCAGTATTGATGTACGTTTTCAATATCAGAATTCCTGGAATTATTTTTGGCGGATTTTTTTCAATCAAAATAACCAACTCATTGAGAAAATTGATACTACTTCACCAAAAGGATCAATTTTTACCTCTCGTTTTGATCTCCAAAAAACAGACAGTATTTTGTATACAAATTGCCCTGTAAATTTTTTAGAATCACACTTTAGCATACCATCGCAAAAAATTATGCAGAGAGCATTATCTTGTTTAGAAGAAAATTATGCCTTTTACCTTCCAAATGGTGAATCCTATCCCGAAAATCATTTAACCTTATTTAAAATAAGATATCCTGAATATTTACACCACATATTAGAAGAAGAACTATCAATTTGTCTAGGTTCTAATGATATATTATCTGATTCTTCTTATATTTTGAATTCATCACCTATGGTTTACTACGCTATTCGTGATAGTATGCTTATAGTGTCTAAAAACGCTTTAAATATTGTTAAATCAGAGGATACTTTTAATGATTTACAAAAATTATGGCATAAAGGACCCTTTAGTAACGGGGCATTTTACATATTACCTTCTCATTTGAAGATACTCTTAGTAATGAATAATTTGGATCCAATTGAATTTAATTCCTGTAATTTACGAGGTAATATTATGGAAAACAGGCTTCGTATTCAATTAATGAAAGCGAAAAGTTACTCTAACGGTTTAACTACATTTTTACACATTGTGAATGATCTGTATATGTACAACAAGTCATTTTTTGAATATTGGGAAAAGCCTTATTTAGATGTTGAATTATAGATTAAAATATAACACTTTAAACTCCAGGTTTATATGATTACAGGTATTACAGGTATAAATAACCTTAAATAGTATTAATTAGGTGGTTTACAAAGAATAGAGTTTCACTTTTAATAGGATTGATTCGTTACTGTATAACCATTATATTTGGTACAATCAATGTATAAAACAGAAGAATAAAGTCAAATTTTACTTTGCTATAATATTTTCCAGAATATTGAATTGACGAGGAAACTAATTACCTCTGAATGACAATTTTACTGGTATGTAAACCGGTGTTAGTCATTACCTTAGCTATATAAATTCCATTTTGAATGTTACTAACATCGACGCTTGCATTAACTAAAGAGCTTAATTGCTGCTGATGTATTAAATTGCCCGATAATGTAAACAACTGTATACTATTCAATTGTTGATTTTCATCCAAAGTTGAAACAATTACATTTTCCTTTGCGGGATTAGGATAAACACGAATACCTGAAGATGCATATTTAGATGTAGCACCAATTTTAACCCGTAGTTCTGTATTAATAGCTGGCATGGTATATAATTGTCCATCATGACCCACTACTTGATTCGAGGAGATACTAATCGGTATTTTTAAATAATCACCACTACCTATGTGGAATCCTCCTATGTCTCTAATAATTATTCCTTCAAATTTACCAATTATACCAAAACCAGACTTATACTTTTGGTCCAATCTCGCTAAGGCACCATCAAGTAAATAGCCATTTTCTTTTTTAGTAAAATTAATGGATGGTCCAGCGTTACCAATCCAACTATCCTCGTAAAGGGTAAGGGATAGGGTCGAGGTGTCGAAAAATGTAGCATTTCCTAAATTTAATTGAAATGCTAAACCCCTAAAATCAATAGCAGGATATTGGGCTGTTCCTATGATAATATTAAATATAGCAGTCTCCCCTATTTCTACTTCTGGAGTAGCCAGATCAAGAATAATCGGAACTTCAAGCAGTGGGTTTGCTGTTATTGGTTTGACTTGATTATCTGCAGAATAAAATTCATTAATGATGTTCAAATCTTCGACTGCAATAGTTCCATCGCCATTAGCATCAACATATTTTATGTCAACGTTATTCGTTTGTTCTTGTCCCCAATTCTCTGAGTTATATGGCAAAAAGAACTCTTCTGGGGCAGATGGTCTTGCAGAATCTTCAATTCCATGAAAATAAGCTATAGGTAAAATATCATAAACATTTACTTCACCATCAGCATTAGTGTCTCCAGGCCACACACAATTTGAAACACAATCACTTTCATTGGAACCTAAAACGTTCATATATATTTTAACCGATCTGCATGCGCCTCCTGCACAATATTGAATGCGCATTTCGTCAGTACCTGTATATCCCGAGGGTGGTTGATATACTATAAGATTCATCCCTGAGACCTCTTGTCCAGAAATATTAAAAGTTTGATGGCCTGGATAATATGTTAGATTTCCTTGGAAAGCGTTTTCCATTATTTCCCAATCATAAGTAGTGATTGGTGCCGGATATTGAAAAACAAAAGGTTGATCCTGAGATGTTTGAAGATAATAAGTTCCATATTCTGGTAGGAAGTTATCGACTACAATATCTACTCTAGCTACTTCACAATTTATATTGTTAAGCGCACATACTTTATAGGTAAAAAAATCAGTTCCCGTGAAATTATGATTGGGTGTATATGTGAATTCACCAGAACCAAGATAGGTCAAAGTTCCATTAGATGCTTGAGTGAAACTCTGCAGAGGTTTATTCGTTACAAGATCATTATCTAAAACATTAATCGTAATGGCATCATTTCTTGATGTATAAAAACGATCATGTTTAACCATTCGGAACGGGTTTGTATATGGTAGAATTTGGATAGTGACATGAATTACTTGTGTTTCTCCTTGGAAAGTACGCTCAAGTATTAATTGATCTGATCCAGTGTAAGATACATTCGGTGAAAAAATCAATACTCCATCATTTATTTGAACGTTACCGTGACCGGAATTCAATATTATATCAAAAGTACCTTCACCCAAATATGTGGTAAAAGGAATGCCGCGAAGAGTGAACTCTGTTTTATAAATGGTATCCGTAGATAGAGATTGTTCAATTTTAATGTGAAGTATTGATGTAACACAATTATTTCCGTCATCACAAACAGAATACTTAACATAGCCATCACCCACAGCAATAGGGTTAATAACTATTTTATTATTGGATACGACTGCTTCAATATTGGATTGTAAGGTTATTGAATTAATGTCTATTTCACCATCGCTGAGATCATTAGCAAGAACATCAACTTCAATATCAGTAGAATCTGTTGATATAGTTATATAATCCTCTGAGGCTATGATGGGTTTTACTTGAAATATCACATGTTCAATAAAAGGAGCCATAGTAGAGGGATTAATAAAATTCCAATACTCGTATACCAATGTATCATTTCCTATAAAATCAGCATTGGGTGTATAAGTAATTCTATAGGTATTGTTTGAAATTCTAGGGATTGGAGTGGTTATAGATCCATACTCTACACCTTTCTTAATTATTATTCCTCCGTTAGTGGATATCGCGTCATAGGATACTTGATCATTACGCAACAAAGTAAATGTTCTGTAAGGGCTAACTATTTGAGCATTGATAACAGATGCGAAAAAAGCTAAATAGATGAAAGCCAATCCCGAAATGAGCTTGTGGTATTTTTTTAACATCTTATATCGCCTTTTTGAGTTAAATTTGAGGTAAAAATAATATTTAATTTCCGGATATCAAAGCTCTCAAGCCTAAAATAATGCAAAAAAATAAATTAATTCTATTGCTTTCTGAAATGGATACCGTAGAGCAAAATGCATTTATTCGTTTTTTAAATTCCCCTTATCACAATTCAAATATAATTTTATCTCGTCTAGCCGAGTACCTAATCACACAGATACGCAAGCCAAACATCATTATGCTTGACAGATCCACCATTTGGCAGGATTGCTTTAATAATGAACCTTTTGATGACGATAAACTACGTAAGTTCCAAAGCCAATTGATTAAATTACTGGAACATTTTTATGCATTTGAAAGTGTCAAAAAAAATGAATTAGCGATTTCGTATTTTGCTTTAAAAGAGACTCATAATAATGGAAAAATCAATATTCTAAAATACTCAAAAGAGCGTTATTTTAAGCAATACAATAACAATTTACACTTTTCAT
>CAYUZA010000134.1:0-7386 GCA_964449535.1 uncultured Saprospiraceae bacterium | reverse complement strand
GTTAATGTATAATTTAAGGTCGCAACGGTACAATTGTCCGTAACCGTAGCATTCCAGTCTGTGCCGGATTTAGTATACGTGCATACGCCACTGTCTGCTACAACATCTTTATTCGTAGTGCAGGTTACCGTTGGCACCTGCGTATCGCTTACCGTTATACTGGCCGTACATGTATTAGCATTGTTATTAATGTCCAATACTGTTAAGGTAACCGTATTAGGGCCTAGATCTGAGCAGCCAAAGTTTGTTATATTCACTGATTCTAAGTGAATTGAGCAATTGTCAGTTGAACCATTATTAACAGCCGCAGCAGTAATAGTGGCTGATCCATTTGAATTCAGTGATATGGATAAGTCTTGGCATACAGCAATTGGCTGAACATTATCCTCCAACGTAACCGTAAAGCTACAAGTAGAAGTTACATTGTTGATATCAATAGATTGGATGGTTACTGATACCGATGAATTATGACCACTTAAAGTATAAGAAAGGGGTTGCTGGGTAAGTGTAGGGCTAACCGGACAATTATTCAAAGTTATCCAAGTCCGATAATCAAGTAATATACTTTCGCAATTTGTACTTAAATCAGGATTTACCGTTTGATTTGGGGGACATTGGATGGTACAACCTGGAGTTAATGGGATAGATATACTGCTTGCATCTCCTTTACCTTGACCTCCAGCATATGCGGGCCCAGCATACTGGGCAAATACCAAATTGACCATGAACATCAGGCCAAATGCTAAAATAAACCCTCTAAAAGAAATATTAGTTATATTAACCATGTCTTTATACACTTTTGTCATTTTAACTACTCAAAAATCAGAGTTACCTTTTAAAGATGGCACGAGTTTTATACAACGAACCGAGTATCCGTTTGCACGGTAGAAGGGGTTCATGTAGGCATCACTACCAATGAAGTAAAGGTAGGTCGAATTGGTGCCGCTAACTGTACTACTCCAATAACGGCCACCTGTACCCACTACATTTAGCGAACCATTGGTGCTACTCCGACTACCTGCCATTGGCAACTTAAGTATTGAGGAAAAAGCTCCGGCAGCATTGTTGCTGGTCCAGCTTGTGCGTTCAATATTTAATTCTGTTTCTGTAGGTAAGCGGTAACCACTGGGACAAGGGTTGTTTGTACCATTCTCCCCTAGCCATAAATTATCATTTTGTGGGCTGCGCCAATCACTAGGTGAATTGAGCACTAGAATAAAATCCCCATGACCTGGTTGATCTGTACTACTCAAAGTATTTGTCGTTGCTGAATTGCGACACTGATGTCCATCAGCTACTCGCCCCCATTGATATAAATCTCCGTAGGATAAATTATCTGTGCTGCTCAGCGCTGCCCTAAACGCACCCAAATTTCGATCCATCCAGGTTTGTCCTGTAGAAGGGTTTAATACATCTACAATCTCTGTAGGATTACAATGACCCTGTGGTGTAAGTACTATTCGTGTAAGCGTGCACATTTGCCCACCTATTTCAATAGCAAAACTGGCCGTGCCGCTGCTCGAAGGAGTACCTGTAATGGTATAAGTAAGTACACCCGCGCCTACGGCAAAATTTCCTGCCGTTAAGGTAGCCGTTAAGCCCGTCACTCCAGTAGAGATCACGGTCTGTCCAGCATGCGCACTACCATCTCCTCCGGAATAGGGTATTTCACTACTCACTCCACTGCTGGCAATTCCATCCCAAAGTGTTCCCGAATGGGAAGCTCCTCCGCAATCCAGTGTCTCAATTGGGGTATGTACAATACAACGAATAGCATTACCACTAGCGCGACTACCATTTACCCTGGTTGCATTAGTATTAGTGAAATATAGACGAAAAGCATTTGAACCTGTAATTGTATTGCTCCAATAGTATCCATGAACACCTACCGAAGCAAATGAGCCATCAGCACTTATACGTATACCGGTTAATGATAATTTTAGTGGTGAAGCAAAAGCGCCTGATGCATCGTTGGTACTCCAGCTTAATCGCTCTGCATTGAGCTCTGCATCTGTAGGTATACGATAACCACTTGGACAAGGATTATTAATTCCATTTACTCCCTGCCATAGGTTATTATTTTGAGGATTTCTCCAATCAATAGGTGAATTATTTACAATAATAAAATCCCCATGTCCCGGCTGATCCGCACTACTTAAAGTAGGCGTTGTTAATGAATTACGACATTGATGCCCATCTGCTCCGCGACCCCATTGGTATAAATCGCCGTAAGACAAATGATCTGTACTACTCTGAGCTACTCTAAAAGCACCTAAGTTCCTATCCATCCACGTCTTACCTGTAGCAGGATTTAATACATCTACAACCTCTGATGGGTTACAGTGACCTTGTGGCGTAAGAACCGTTCGTGTAAGTGTACAGCTCTGATCGCCAATCTCTATGGCAAAACTTGCCGTACCGCTACTTAAGGGGGTTCCCGTAATAATATAAGTAAGCGTACCCGCTCCTACAGCAAAATTTCCAGCAGATAAGGTAGCCGTTAAGCCACTTACACCCGTAGAAGACACCGTTTGTCCCTGATGAGCACTACCATCTCCTCCGGTGTAAGAGATAGTACTACTTACCCCATTACTGGCAATTCCTTCCCAAAGAGAACCTGTATGACTAGCTGCTCCGCAATCCAACGTCTCGATTTGAGTATGTTCAATACAACGAACTGAATAACCATTTGCTCGATAATTAGAAGATAAATAAACATTCGTACTATTGAAAAACACATTTTTAGCAAATATTCCATTGACCGTACTGGACCAATATCTTCCTCCTGTCCCATCACCTACAAATGTTCCATCTCCATATCTTCGAGCATCAGCTACTGGTAATTTTAATGGTGAACCTATAGCGCCTGCTGCATTGTCGGAACCCCAACTTTGACGCTCAATCTGCCATTCAGCTTCAGTTGGTAATCGGTAACCACTTGGACATGGATTATTGATTCCATTGACTCCTTGCCATAAATTATTATTTTGAGAGTTGAGCCAGTCATAAGGCGAATTGTTTACGATAATAAAATCCCCATGCCCGGGTTGATTATTACTACTTAAGGTAGAAGTAACTGTTGAGTTACGACACTGGTGCCCATCTGCTTCGCGACCCCATTGATACATATCTCCGTATGACAATTCATCCGCGCTACTCTGAGCCACTCTAAAAGCACCTAAGTTCCTATCCATCCAAGTCTTTCCTGTAGCAGGATTTAATACATCTACAACCTCTGTTGGGTTACAGTGACCTTGTGGCGTAAGAACCGTTCGTGTAAGTGTACAGCTCTGATCGCCAATCTCTATGGCAAAACTTGCCGTACCGCTACTTAAGGGGGTTCCCGTAATAATATAAGTAAGCGTACCCGCTCCTACAGCAAAATTTCCAGCAGATAAGGTAGCCGTTAAGCCACTTACACCCGTAGAAGACACCGTTTGTCCCTGATGAGCACTACCATCTCCTCCGGTGTAAGAGATAGTACTACTTACCCCATTACTGGCAATTCCTTCCCAAAGAGAACCTGTATGACTAGCTGCTCCGCAATCCAACGTCTCGATTTGAGTATGTTCAATACAACGAACTGAATAACCATTTGCTCGATAATTAGAAGATAAATAAACATTCGTACTATTGAAAAACACATTTTTAGCAAATATTCCATTGACCGTACTGGACCAATATCTTCCTCCTGTCCCATCACCTACAAATGTTCCATCTCCATATCTTCGAGCATCAGCTACTGGTAATTTTAATGGTGAACCTATAGCGCCTGCTGCATTGTCGGAACCCCAACTTTGACGCTCAATCTGCCATTCAGCTTCAGTTGGTAATCGGTAACCACTTGGACATGGATTATTGATTCCATTGACTCCTTGCCATAAATTATTATTTTGAGAGTTGAGCCAGTCATAAGGCGAATTGTTTACGATAATAAAATCCCCATGCCCGGGTTGATTATTACTACTTAAGGTAGAAGTAACTGTTGAGTTACGACACTGGTGCCCATCTGCTTCGCGACCCCATTGATACATATCTCCGTATGACAATTCATCCGCGCTACTCTGAGCCACTCTAAAAGCACCTAAGTTCCTATCCATCCAAGTCTTCCCTGTCGTAGGATTAATTACATCTACCAATTCCGTTGGGTTACAATGTCCCTGAGGGGTAAGTACTGTTCGTGTAAGCGTACAGACGTGTCCACCTATTTGAACTGCAAAATTCGCCGTGCCGCTACTCGCGGGAGTTCCCGAAATAATATAGGTAAGCGTACCCGCTCCAACAGCAAAATTTCCAGCGGATAAGGTAGCCGTTAAGCCAGTTACACCCGTAGAAGACACCGTTTGTCCCTGGTGAGCACTACCATCTCCTCCAGTATAAGAAATAGTACTACTTACCCCATTACTGGCAATTCCTTCCCAAAGTGTTCCTAAATGAGTGGCTCCTGCGCAATCCAACATTTCAATTTGAGTATGTTTAATACAACGAACCGAAAATGCGTTTGCTCGTTCATAAGAACCTACCCCAGCACTTCCACTGCTAAAACTCAATCGATTGACATAGCTACTACTAATTGTACTACTCCAATATTCTCCTCTCGTACCTAAATAGAAAAATGTACCAGAGGAATAACTACGTATCCCCCCCATAGATAATTTAAGTGGAGATGCAAAAGCACCATCACTATTATTGCTGCTCCAACTTAAGCGCTCAGCATTTAACTCTGCAGAAGTAGGAATTCTGAAATTCGTAGGGCAAGGATTATTTATTCCATTCACCCCTTGCCATAGATTGTTATTTCTTGAAGTACGCCAATCATAAGGAGAAAAATTGGTTGCAATAAATTCCCCATGTCCTGGCATATCTGTAATACTCTCTTCAAAAATCCTTGCGGAATTACGACATTGATGCCCATCAACTCCACGACCCCATTGATATAAATCCCCATATGACAACTCGTCTGTACCACTCTGAGCAACCCTTAAAGCACCCAAGTTTCGATCCATCCAAACCTTTCCCGTGGTAGGATTTAGAACTTCTATCACCACATTTGGATTACAGTGACCTTGCGAAGGACCAACAGAACGCTCTAAAAGACAAGATTGACCACCAATTTCAATAGCAAAACTCGCTAAACCGCTACTTGAAGGAGTTCCTGTAATTATATACGTCAATGTACCATCACCCACCACAAAATTACCAGCAGATAAAGTCGCCGTTAAACCAGCAACTCCAGTAGAAGAAACGGTCTGTCCTAAATGGGTACTACCATCCCCATGCGTGTATACTATGGTGGAACTAGCACCCACCGTCAGTGTATTTTCTCTAATTGATCCCGTATGTGTCGCCCATGTACAATCTAAATCAAATTGGGTTCTACTTCTGCCTCCGCGAAACCCAGCAGATTGAAAACGATCTGTATACTGAATTGAAGCTAATGATCTATCTGATAATAACTGAAATGAAAGAACCTCGAGATAGCCTCCTCCCCGAAATCCAGTGCCTTCAGCATTTGTAGTAGGCCACAAAATTACATCTGCATCCCCGTTGCTGTTTAAAACACCGTCACCATGTAAACCTGAATAACTCCTACCAGCAAAATTTCCTACTGAAATGGTGCGTTCACGAAGATTTCCACTCAATTCCATGGATCCATAATATCCCGCCCCTGCACTCACTCGACCCGTATTGACCGGATGTGAAGCAAATATCCCTACGCGCATGGGCCCATTAATATTGCCGTTCGTGGCAAAATAATTAGCATTTCCAATAATAGGGCTGTAATTACTTAAACTAAGGTCAATTTCTATTTCTTCCGAATTTTCTCCCTCATGTAAAAGTGTATAGTCTGAAGAAACTCCATTATCAGTTCCCCACGCTAATTCTCCCACTATAGACATAGCTTGCCCCCTTCCTGCTTTTTCATATTCTAACTCCGTAAGGGGTCTGAGTCCACTCCAATCCATATATGCCGCACCGTCGGCCCAACTTAAAAAATTACAAGCTATCCATTCACCATCATCCAATTCATTTTTTACACCATTATTATTCAAATCACAAAAAATCTCAACAGGGTTGCCAGGAGATAAAACAGCTTCACAACGCAGACCATTCCTATATTCTGGTAACACACTATTAGACATCACAAACCGATTAGTAATATTTGTTTGGTTCAAATCAGTAGCAGTTCTTTCATTTTGTTGAACACGTGTAAGGGTATTTAAAAAGTCGCGATATTGGCCCTGACTAATTTCATATTTCATTACATAGTATCCTCTATACCCTGTTGGAAAATCACTATTCATATCAGTAGCCGAATTTGCACTGCGACTAATTCCCAACAAACCATCTAGCCAAATTTCAAAACCAGGCAAAGGTGGGCTCTGTTCGCTTATTACTCCACCAGTTTCTTTTACTTGAAATGGATCATTACTCCCCATCTCCTTTAAAGTTCCATGACTAGATCCATCCCCAACCCAAAATGACCCTCCTCTTACCAATACCATCTCTATAGCAAAAACACTTACTTCTACTTCATCCGTATACTGCACTCCTTGAGAACCATAATTCCAACGTAATTGAATGCCTGTTGAAGTGAAATTTCCAGTTCCAACACTATTGCGGTAAACCATAGCTCCTAATCCAGGGTTTGAATTTATATCGAACGCCAAACGATCGTCTTTAAGACCAATATCAATTGTGGAAGCAGTACCCACCCCATGATGATGTCCTGAATCATTAAGATGAGCGTGTTGCCAATCTCCTCCATTAACGCGATACTTGACAAATACCCATGCAGCATCCCAATTGATAGGTGATGCTGCAGAGCGCCAAGAATTGGACCAGGACAAATCAAATTCAACCGAGGTATATCCCCCAGCAACATTGGTTTGCTTCAATGACACATTACTGACTTGAATGTTATTCGACCATGTTAATGTTGAAAAGCAAAAACAAAAACAGATCAAAAGCAACAATTTTAGTGGCATATAAATGTATATTTTATGAATCTATACCGAAAAATAATTAACAATGATCAATAAATACATTCTTATTGATTTAATTATTAATTAAAAATATGGATGTTAAAAAGAGAATATATGATAAACAATAAATATAAATAATATTATGTTAATATATATTATATTGAATGCATGTATATTAAGAAATAATGTACGATAATAAATCTTGTCACATTTACATAAATCCATTATAAAAAAAGAATCAAAATGCTTTCAATAGTCCAATCCAACAAATGAAATAAGGTCCAAGAATACTCGGAAATAATACATTGTAAACATTGAGGACAAAACCAAGCAGGAAAACTTCAGGTGTAAGTGAAAAAACCACGAACAATAACCACTAAAAAATGAACTAAAAAGCAAA
>CAYUZA010000133.1:0-7400 GCA_964449535.1 uncultured Saprospiraceae bacterium | reverse complement strand
CAGCAAAACGAACGCTAACTTCATAGTTTTGATTGAGTTCCAATATTTGTTTCCAAGCGGCTATATCAGGATGGGGTGAATGGGCCAAAAGAAGGACTTTCTGACGTGCATCTAGCACTTCTACAAAAATTTCTCTTCGATTGTTGCTGATATTTTTTTCATTAGGTAATACCGAAAGCTCGAATTTAAATTTTTGAATACCTGCTGGTTTTGCATCCAGTGTAACGGATATTGTGGTAAAAAAGTCTTGTTGGTTTATTACAATTCCTTGTTGATGAAGCAAAGCACCTTTTCCATCCATTACTTTTAAGGTAGCGGTTTCCCCGATGCTGTTAAACGCACTAACATCTACTTGGACCGTAAACTTATCCTGAAGATAAGCGATTCTATTGTAGAAAACATGGGCAATGCGCAGGTCTTTCCTTTGTGAAGTGTCGCCAACTCCTATTGAATAAACGGGTACTTTTAGATTTTCAACCGCAGTGCCAGGATCGTTACCATCATTGTGAATTCCATCACTTAGCAAAACTACGGCTGACAAGTTTTCAGTGCCTAATTCATTGTAAGCTTTTTCGAACACGGCAGCGATATTAGTTGCATTATCGACGATTGAATCGCTGTTGGGGTCTGCAAGCCCTTTACCAAATGAGCGAAGGTCAACTGTAAAATCACCCTCTAGATTTTCTTTTAGCTGCTCTAAAGACTGCTGATACTGCATTATTGTGCTGGAATCTATGACATTACTCATGGATGCCGATGCATCTGCAGCTAACAATATGTAAGGTTTTTTAATTTCTTTTTCTGTTGTTTTTAAAAATGGAGAGAGTAGTAATATTAAAATAGTCCAAAGGGTAAAAAAGCGTAATGAAGCCAAAAGCCATTTTTTCTTCCCTTGAAAAGAGGCATTTGTTGCAGGATGTGCGTACAAAAGCCACGTGAGCGCCGCAGCTAGCAGTCCCAATGGAAGCGTCCAAAATGCTGAATATTCAAAGGCTATTTGACTCAAAATGAAGTTCTGTTTTAAATTTACTGCAAAATTAGCACAAATTATGGTTCCTTATAGATTAATACTTAGTCTAGCTAATGTCTAGCACTAAACGCAATGTACTCAACCTTGTTTTACCCTCTTGAAAAACTTTTTTTTGAATAGCGTCGTTCTTTAGTACATAACCCGCGTAATTTTACGACCATGTATATTCGAAAGATTTTTTCAATTGTCATATTTTTAAGTTTGATCCAAAGCATACAAGCTGCGATTATGCTTATTCCTATGGACGAAAAACAATCCAATCACCTCAAGGCTTATGGGTTGGCATATCAAATGTTGGATCAGGGATTAGAAGTATATTGGTTGTTAAACTACAGAGGTGGAAGTTTTGCTTTTGCTCATCACAAAGCATTTGAAAAAGAGTGCATTCTTCGTCAAGTTGCATTTGAGGTGATTTCAGATGGTCAATTCAATGGGATTCGCAGTGAAATAGCTGACCCAGAGGTAAATATGGATGTGATCAAGCTGGAGAAAGCCCCTAAAATTGCTGTGTATACACCCGATTTTAATGCGAAGGGAGAACGGATTCAGCCATGGGATGATGCTGTGACCATGGTACTCACCTATGCTGAAATACCTTATGATGTAGTGTATGATCGAGAAGTAATTGATGACAAATTGGCGCAATATGACTGGTTGCATTTACATCATGAGGATTTTACGGGTCAGTATGGAAAATTCTATGCATCTTATAATACACAGACTTGGTACAAAGAAAGCCAACGCCGTATGGAAAAACTTGCCCAAGAGCTTGGGTTTAACAAGGTGAGTAAGCTGAAGCTTGCTGTGGTTAACAAGATAAAAAATTACGTTATAGGGGGTGGATTCATGTTTGCTATGTGCTCGGCAACGGACACTTATGACATAGCCCTTGCAGCTGCCGATACGGATATTTGTGGAGACATGTATGATGGTGATCCTATGGAGCCAAATGCGCAAATGAAACTTCGCTACGATAACACCTTGGCTTTTAGAGACTTTAGATTGAGTATGAACCCCATGGAATACAAATACTCTAACATTGATGAAAAGAATAGAAAGGTCTTGCCTGAAAACGATTACTTTACATTGTTTGATTTTTCTGCTAAATGGGATCCAGTACCGACCATGCTTACGCAAAATCACACGCGAACTGTAAAGGGTTTTATGGGTCAGACAACCGCTTTTAATAAGTCTTTGGTCAAGTCAAATATTATAGTTCTGGGCGAAAATAAGCCGGCAGATGAGGTTCGTTATATACATGGAACATTGGGAGAAGGACAGTGGACATTTTATGGAGGGCATGATCCTGAAGATTATCAGCACTTTGTGGGAGATCCGGAGACAGATCTTTCCTTACACACTAACTCGCCAGGGTACCGACTTATTCTGAATAATGTACTTTTTCCAGCGGCTAAAAA
The DNA here is from genome assembly GCA_964449535.1 of uncultured Saprospiraceae bacterium. Classification (GTDB taxonomy): domain Bacteria; phylum Bacteroidota; class Bacteroidia; order Chitinophagales; family Saprospiraceae; genus SLDF01. The sequence continues at coordinate 4,952 of CAYUZA010000133.1, read as the reverse complement.
GAAGGAACGCAAAACCTGATGTATTTCAATTACTAGTCCTTGGTATAGAGAGTAGTTTTTTTGTCCTATTCATCTAATGTATCTTTGTGTGATATGAGCATTATCGACAATCACGGAAGACCATTGACCTATGTTCGCCTCGGGGTTACAGATCGATGCAATTTGCGTTGTTTTTATTGTATGCCAGAGGAAGGAATTTCTTTTGTGGATAAGTCATCGTTATTGAGTTTTGAAGAGATGTTGAGGCTCATGAGATTGTTACATCAGATGGGCGTAAAAAAAGTTAGAATCACAGGTGGGGAGCCATTTTTGCGAAAAGATCTGATGCAATTTCTTCGACAATTAAGTATTATTGGGTTTGAAAAAATAAGTATTACAACTAATGGCACATTGCTTCTACGTCATTTGGAGGAGCTTGACCAATTGGGAATCAGATCAATTAATTATAGTCTGGACACGGTTGATCCTAAAAGATTTTTCGATATTACACGTCGTGATGTTTTTGAAGAGGTGTGGGGTGCACTTATGCGAATGTTGGAGCATGGATTTGAGGTGAAGGTGAATATGGTCGTTATGGAAGATAAGAACGACATGGACATATTGAGTATGGCACATTTGGCTGCCAAGTATCCATTGGACGTACGTTTTATAGAAGAAATGCCTTTTAATGGAGAGGGTAGCTATAAAGGTATTCGCTGGAACCATGAGGCGATCTTAGCTAAATTAAGGGCAGAATATCCTAAAATTATTGCCCAACCATTTAAATCGGGCAGCACTTCTTATAATTATTCAATACCAGGTTTTAAGGGCGATTTGGGCATAATCCCTGCATATACCCGTAGTTTTTGTGGCACCTGCAATCGGTTGCGAATTACACCAACGGGTATGCTAAAGACTTGTCTTTATGACCAGGGGGTGTTTGATTTGAAAAAGTTGTTGCGAAATGGGGCTAACGATGGACAGATAAAGGAAGCAATTAAGGAAGCATCTAGCCATCGTGCTCGTAATGGTTGGGAGGCTGAAAAACAGCGATCTTCCTGGCAAGCTGGTTTTGAATCAATGGCTACCATCGGTGGCTGATAAATAATAAGGTATGACCAGAAACTTGACACCGATTAGTGCTCTACAGGCCCAAAGAAGGGTATTAGATGAAGTTCTTCCATGTTCAGTCGAATGGCATAAATTAGAGCAAACTACCGGGGCTATACTTGCAGAAGATGTAGTTGCTGGGTCAGATATTCCTCCTTTTGATAGAGTTGCTATGGATGGCATAGCTATTCGTTATCAGGACTTTGTGACTGGTGGAAGCGTGTTTTCGCGTCAAGGCCAGCAGATTGCAGGTGAAAAGTCCAAAATCCTCAAAGAAGAAGGCAGTGCAATTGAAGTAATGACCGGTAGCGTATTGCCTGAAGGAGCTGATACTGTGGTTAGATATGAAGATTTTGAGATTTCTGGGGACTCAATTTTATTACAAGAAGGTCTGCAAATAGTACATGGACAAAACGTACATAAAAAAGGAAGTGATAAGCCAGCTGGTGCATTATTGGTTGAGGCTGGAAACAAGATAACTCCTTCTATTGTCGGTATATTAGCTTCACAAGGTCTTACCAAGGTTAAATGCAAGGTGTTGCCGAAAGTGCAAATTTTGGCCACAGGAGATGAATTGGTGCCCGTAGGCAAGACGCCAAAATCTCATCAAATAAGGATGTCAAATCCTTACTTGGTAAAGAGCGCTTTAATTTCATTGGGAGTAGATGCCAGGGTGGGGCACATGGAGGATAATCCAAACCGTATGAGGCGACAGCTTAAAAAGTATTTGCGCAATGCTGATATTATAGTAGTTAGTGGAGCTGTATCCATGGGTAAATTTGACTATTTGCCAGAAGTGGCATTAGATTTGGGTTTTGAGGAAGTTTTTCATGGAGTAAAACAGCGACCTGGTAAGCCATTTTGGTTTGGGAAAAAAGAAGGCAAAGTTCTTTTTGGATTTCCCGGAAATCCTGTTTCAACTGCCGCATGCACTGCATATTATCTTGTGCCATTTGTAAAGGCGATTTTAGGCATGATGGAATCCAGCCATTTTAAAGTATGTACACTTGCGGCAGACGTGGCATTTGCTCCGCCCATGACTCGACTGATGCCGGTCTCTCTGTATGATGGAATGGATGGTATGTGTTATGCCGTTCCAATTGAGGGCAATGGCTCGGGAGATTATGCTGGTATTGCCAGTGTGCATGGATTTGCTGAGTTGGAAGCCGATATGTCTTTGTTTCCTAAAGGCATGCTAGTTCGGGTATTCCCACTTGGCTGATTATGAGCTTGGAAGGAAGCGAAAAGGGAGTATATAAAATTTATAAAAGTATTAGGATAAAAAGCGTTTTTGATGATGCTCAGTTGGGATGCGACAAACCTCGCGTTTTCCAAAAAAAGTGTATCGGTTGCGGGCCACAAAGTCATATACTAAGTCGGTCAGTCTGGTCGGGATTATTTTAAAAACAACCAGTATTTGCCATGGAAAGGATAGATAAGGTAAAAGCTCGAAAACTGCTCTAGATTTTGAGTAAACCTTTCCTTTTTTAATCAATAGAACTGAATTCTCTGCCAATTTATCCATGCCAAAGGAACGCAACAGCTTCTGTCCACTCTCTGACTGACTTGCAACAAAGGTAAGGATGGGTACTCGCTCGCGCTTTAGTACAAATTGTACACATGTGTCGCACAATTGGCAAACTCCATCATAAACTAGGATTGGATTTCGTGTGGTTGCTCCCATTCAATGTAAAACTCAGTTATATATAACATAAAATGATTGAAAAGGATGGCGTACAATACTGGATTATGTAAATTTTATAAACTAGGCTCTTTAGTAGCTTTTGCATAAGCTTTAATGGCGGGCACTGAGCTGTACCAGTTTCGTCCTTCTTTGTGTGCATCTATGAGACCTCTTCTAGCGAGGAGACCTAAATATTCTGCCCCATAAGGCACCTCGGGTTCCATGGCAAGATCAGATAGAGACTGGCTATGCTGATAGGTTGAAGGAAGAGCTTGTAGGTAGATATGAAGACTGCGTTCTACGGCTTGATACACGAGAAGTTCTAGCTTTTGATAATCTCCTTTATTGGCTTTATTAAGTGCATCGTAGTATTTTTTGCGGTCTTGTTGTAGAATGATTGCTGGCGGATACCCTGCTTTCATGAGACTCAGATTCATGACTAAACGGGCAGTACGCCCATTGCCATCAAAGAATGGATGAATCCAAACTAGGCGATGATGCAGTACTGCTGCTTGTTGAATCGGATCAATAACAGGCTCATGGATGTAATCTTCTATCATTTGGTCTAATAATTCGGCACATAATTCTGGCCTGGGAGGCTGAAAATTGGCACCGGTAATACGAACATATCCATTGCGAATGCGACCGGCGAAATCTTGATCAATTTGTTGCATAACCATGTGATGAAGATCAAGAATGTCAGACACTTGAATGGGGCTTCCCTGGCGAACGATTTCTTCCAAATGTGCTATGGCACGATGGTGATTGATGGTCTCAAAATGCTCTCTTAATGTCTTGCCGCCAATGGTGAGGCCCTGTTCTAGTACAACGCGTGTCTCTGCCAGATTAAGGGTATTTCCTTCGATACTATTGCTGTGGTAGGTCCATTCTAAGGCAAGATCGGAAGCAATACGTGAAGCCACTATGGCCGGAAGTGGTCTTGCTTCATCTAGTTTAGCCTTTTTATGGACAATTCTGGATTGTACTTCTTGGGTAATTCCTTTTTGATAAATGTCAGGATACTTATACATATCGGATAGCCTTTATTATAAGACAATCCGATTTAATAAATAGTTCCTTTCTATCAATAATAATCTCAATTATTTCAAATTAAACTGTTTAGTATACCTGTATTTAATATTGGATAAGCAATAAATAATATAAACCGATATAAATATATTGAATTTAAGTGGTTTTCAATTGACTTTTTACAATAAGTAGAATGGTGAAGAAAATATAAGATAGAAAGTGTGATGTAAATATGCTTTGGTTATAAGAGCTATTGGTCTGCGGAACAATGATTCTTAATTTTCTTAAAGCCTTTATTTGAAATATTTCTTTCTTTCGAAAATACAGCCATAGATAGCTTTAATCGCACAGGCGTAAAGTCGTTCCATCGTATCGTCGAGAATCTAATATTCGTAAAGTGCTTTTTTTAACCATTAAGAAATTAAGATCCATTAAGTTTAAGGACTCGAATCTTTAATTCCTTTAATGCCTTGATGGTGAAATTTTTCCAGCTTTCTAAAATGCAGCCTTAGACAACTCGAATCGTAAAGTCGTAAAGTCGTTCCATCATATCGTTGAGAAGTCGAATATTCGCAAAGTGCTTTTTCAACCATTAAGAATTTAAGATCCATTAAGTTTAAGGACACCAATCCTTAATTCCCTTAATGGTGAAATTTTTCCAGCTTTCTAAAATGCAGCCTTAAACAACTCCGAATCGTAAAGTCTTATAGTCGTTCATCCACATATTCCTTGATCGTACATTCGTACAAACATTCCATGGTAAAGTCCAGAATCGAATATTCGCAAAGTGCTTTTTTTTTTAACCAAAAGAAATTAAGATCCATTAAGTTTAAGGACTCCAATTTTTAATTCCTTTAATGCCTTGATGGTGAAATTTTTCCAGCTTTCAAAATGCAGCCTTAGACAACTCGAATCGTAAAGTCGTAAAGTCGTTTACTCGAACAATCGATAAGTCACATATTCGCAAAGGACTGGTTACAACAATTCTTTTTTTTAATTATTTCTCCCTTTTTATACAATTAATTGAGGGAAATAACGTAATATTGCAATATTGCGATCATTAGCGCTTTTTTAATCTCGTGATAACAGCAAATTCTCGTAATTTCCTTCATGAATGGAAAAGTTTGCGAATGATCAAAATGATTATTTG
>CAYUZA010000132.1:0-7456 GCA_964449535.1 uncultured Saprospiraceae bacterium | reverse complement strand
TTACAATATTACAAATTTTAAACCAGCATACTTTAACCATGAAGGTAATCTTGGCTGTTACAAAAACATTAGCAGATTAATCAATACTGGATAGTAATTATGCAATCAAGAAAACAGCAACAACATTAGTATTAACTTTGTCCATTAAAAATATGCATATGAGTGCGATTCAATCCTATGCCAGATTGGTCACCTTTAGTCATACCATTTTTGCAATGCCATTTGCAATGGTAGGTTTTTTTATGGCCATCAAAGGTTATCAATTAGACTTTGAATTAATTAATCTTATCTATGTGATATTTTGTATGGTATTCGCCAGAAATGCCGCAATGGCATTCAATCGATATGCAGATCGTAGATTTGACGCAGCAAACCCTAGAACAGCTCAACGTGAAATACCTGCTGGAAAATTGAGTCCGAATAATGCTTTTGTTTTCATTGCAGCCAACGTTCTTTTTTTTGTAATTTCTGCATGGATGATCAATCCATTGTGTTTTGCTCTTTCACCGGTAGCACTAATAGTAATACTTGGATATAGCTTGTCAAAACGTTATACTTATTTATGTCACTATATATTAGGAATCGGACTTGGCCTTGCTCCATTAGGTGCATTTTTAGCCGTTAGTGGATTCTTTTCTATTGAACCAGTTCTATTAGGTTTGATTGTTTTACTTTGGGTAAGTAGTTTTGACATCGTTTATGCACTTCAAGATGAAGTCATAGACCAAAAGCTTGGACTATATTCTATTCCAGCCAGATTTGGAAATAAAATAGCTTTAGTAATCTCTAGAACTGGTCACCTGCTTGCAGGAGCTGGAATGATATATTTCTTATGGTTAAATGTTTATAAGTTATGGATGGGTCCCTTTTGGGCAATACTTTCAGGTTTAGTATTTACAACTGCCCTAGTATATCAGCATATGGTCGTTCAAAAATACGGATTGAGTAAGGTTAATATGGCATTTTTTACAACCAATGGAGTAGCATCTGTTGCATTTGCTATTTTTTACCTGATGGGATTATTTATATCTAATTGATTGAAACAGATACTGTAGGTTTCCTCATAAATCAGATAAGAACCGTATTAGTTTATCCATTGCACGTCCTCTATGGCTAATTATGAGCTTCTCATTTGTCGACATTTCACCAAAAGTACGCCCATCACCCTCTAAAGGCATAAAAATTGGATCATAACCAAATCCCTCCATCCCCCTTGATTCATGAATAATTATACCTTCAACCTCTCCCTCAAAATGAAACAATTTTCCCTCCCAAATTAATGCTATAACTGTTCTAAAACGAGCAGATCTATCAGGAACTGTAGCTTGAATATCTGCTAATCTTTTTTGTAATAAAGCTATATTGTCTTGAGGATTGCGCTGAGGACCAGCATATCTAGCTGAAAATATACCAGGTTCATTATTTAATGCGCGAACTTCCAAACCCGTATCTTCTGCGAAAACATTTCCTCCAAAATTTTTGAAAGCGAAATTTACTTTTTGCACGGCATTATCAAAAAGCGTTTCACCCGTTTCTGGCAACTCTTCAAAATAACCAATCTCTGCAAGGCATTTTAGTTGAATATAAGCTGGGATCTGCGCCCTGATCTCTGCCGTTTTATGCATATTACCAGAAGCAAACAATAATGAAAATTTATTAATCATACAAGTGCTTTACTATTCTTTATAGCATTCCAAAGATCTCTTTTAGCTTTTTCATTTTTAATTATAGAAGGGTAGGAGGGGAAAAACATCCAAACCTTTCCTAAACAGATAAATCCTCTCCCTAATGGAGTATTGACTGGAAAACCAAGGTCCACGGGTTGTAATCCAAAAACCCATATTTGTTCCAATAAATTAAAAGAACTAAATTCGATGTTATGCAAAAACCAGTTAGGGTTACTTTTGTTATAAACATAGACTTCTGGATCAGAAGTGAATCCGGCAGCATGTAATAATTTAGTTAAAGAATGGTTTTCTTCTGGTTCGAGGAGCTGATTTAAAAAAATAATCAACCTAAGATTTGCAGATAAAGAAATTGCTTGTGGTGATTTATTTTCTGCAACTTGGTAAACTTTATACTTCATATAAGCCGCTTTAAAAAATAATATTTGGTTTAGAGCTTTTAATGCTCTTCCCAAGCAAATATATATAATTATTGCTTAGTTTCACTTGAATTGATCGCTAAATAGTTATACTTTTGTGTTATGAAGTATCCAATAAGCCTTACTCGGACCAAAACCTCAAGAATAAATGAGGTTGATTTTGACCATTTACCATTTGGTACTGTATTTACAGACCATATGTTTGTATCGGATTACAAAGATGGTACTTGGCAGGATCATAGAATAGTTCCCTTAGAACCCATGCCCATCCATCCAGCGAATATGACCTTGCACTACGGACAAGCTATATTTGAAGGCATGAAAGCAGGATGTAATGAAGAGGGAACTCCCCTTTTATTTAGGCCAGATATGCATGTAGATAGGATAAATGAATCAGCTCGTCGCATGTCAATGCCTGAAATTCCAGGTGAGCTATTTTATGAAGCAGTTAAAGCAATAGTATCCATTGAAAAAGATTGGATTCCTACTAAAGTTGGTAGTGCTTTATATATAAGACCCTTCATGATTGCCATGGATGATCATGTGGGGGTAGCACAATCTGCTACTTATAGATTTATCATAATTACTTTACCGGTAGGCCCATATTATAGCAAGCCTGTCAAATTATTGGCAGATGAGAAATATGTACGTGCAGCAAAAGGCGGAACTGGTGAAGCCAAAGCAGCGGGAAATTATGCTGGATCATTACTACCTGCTCGTTTAGCTAGAGAGAAAGGTTTTGATCAAGTTCTATGGCTTGATGCCAGATATAGAAAGTTTTTGCAGGAAGTAGGTACCATGAATATATTCTTCGTGATTGGAGATAAAGTGGTAACCCCAATTACAGACGGAGCTATATTAAAAGGAATTACAAGAGACAGCATCATTACCATTTTGGAAGAAAAAGGTTATGAAGTTGAAGTAAGACCAATTACCATTGATGAATTACTTGATGCTTATGATTCAGGAATTCTCAAAGAAGTCTTTGGAACAGGTACTGCTGCAGTTGTTTCTGTAGTATCTCTTATAGCATATAAAGACAGGTTGATCGAATTGAATGTAGATTCTTTCAATATTGCTCCAATGGTGAAAGAATATATGAATTTACTAAGAGTAGGTGCTATCGCCGATACCCACAATTGGATAATCCCAGTAGAAGTAGATAGCGCGGTCGAGTCACATTGATATCTGACAAAAATGGCGCCTTGTATATTCAAATCTCATGATATTATAGATTTGATACACATTAGCAAATCAATATCTTACCAAAAAACCAATAAATTACTGATGCCTTTCGAAGTAAGAAACTGAAACACGCTACAGTCTGTTCTCTTCAATAATCAAAGACAAATCATCCCTGTAGTTTTTACCTATGGGTATTTGTTTGATGTCATTTTTTTCCCCAATTTCCACCAGGTTACCTAATATTGCGTTAATGCGCTTTAGATTTACTATATAAGATCTGTGTATTCTCATAAAAATAGATTTCGGTAGTCTATCTTCAAGGCTCTTCATCGTTTGCAAGGTTACTATTCTTCCTGTTCCTGTCTTTATTATTACGTAATCTTTGAGCCCCTCCACATACCAAATATCACTAAAGTTAATTTTTATAAATTTTTTGTCCGCTTTGACAAAAATGTAATCTGATGATGTAGAAACTGACCGAGGGATGTCATTTGATAGATGTTTAGCTTTAATTTTTTCTACTGTTTTCATGAAACGATCAAAAGAAATAGGCTTTAACAAGTAGTCTAAAGCATCTAATTCAAAGCCTTCATGCGCAAAATTAGGATAAGCAGTAGTAAAAACAATTGATGTTGCTTTAGTCAATGTTTTCGCGAGTTCAATCCCAGTCATACCGGGCATTTCTATATCCAAAAAAATAACATCTGGTCGTTCTGTCTTTATTAAATCCCTTGCTTCCAAAGCATTTGAACATTTACCAATCAATTTAAAATCAGGAATTTGCTCAAGATATGTTTCTACAATATCAAGCGCAAGTGGCTCATCATCTACAATTATAACTTTAATCATCACATTAATGGTTTATGCTATTTATAAATCGTTATGAAGCTCTAGGTCAAGATTAACTTGGTATTCTTCTTTTGTATTTTTAATTTTCAAATGGTATTTATTTGGATAAATAATATTTAGGCGTCTTTGAACATTAACAAGGCCTATCCCTCCAAATCTATCCTTTTCATGAGTTTGTAGATTGGGTTTCGAATTGATTACGACAAATTTCAAATGTTTCTCATTAATAGAAAGATGACAGTAAAAATATGCATTCTCGTGAATGGAAGATTTAAGCCCATGTTTGAATGCATTTTCTACAAATGGAATCAGAATTAAAGGGGCTATCCAGTTATTGCCAATTTCACCTTGTAGTTGAAAATCAATATTAACTGTTCGGTCCAATCGGAGTTTTTCTAATTCAATGTAGTTTCGTAGATAAATTATTTCCTTTTCCAAAAGAACAAATTTTTCATTACATTCATATAACATATACCTCATCATGTCAGACAATTTCAATACTATGTCAGGCGCCTGATCTGATTTTTTCAAAGTAAGGGCATATAAATTATTGAGCGTATTGAATAAAAAATGTGGGTTTATTTGCGATTTTAAGAATTTGAGTTCAGATTGCATATTCCTGCGTTCAAGTTCTCTTTTTTCTGTCTGGTGTAATAACCAATCAGACGTAATCTTAAAAAGTGTAGAACCTGATGTTATCAAAAAATTAGATATAAAAATCCAAGTTTGATTATCTAGTACTTTGAATTGTATTTCAGGATAGTTAACAAATCGAATGTAGAGAAATAAAACCTTCATTATGGTTCCCATCAATACGATTCCCGCTAAAAAAAGCGTATAAACACCAAATCTTTTTTTACTTAGATATAAAGGAATTAATAGGTATAAATTAGTGTAGATTAATCCGATATAAAAAATTATATGAATTAGCTCTGTCAATGCTACCTTAGAAAAATTACCGGGGCTATAATCAAGTAAAATAAAAAGAAACCATAATAACGACCAGAAAAAGATGTGGGGAAACATCTTAATTAAGAACCTAGAGGTATTATGGACATTTTTATTCATAAATCGATCGTTCTCAAAGATAGATCAAAGAGTACTGAAATGATTTTTTATTAGACGAATTTATCTTTTGATTCGATATGCGCTGACTATTGTGAGGAAACCAAATACACCTTCATACCAATGTTCCCATTCTTATGTTTTCCTTATATTTGCTACGAAATTGGCATGAATATTTTATTTATCTATTCTAAATATGTATCTACACCAATTTTACATTGTCTTAATTGTGTAGTACAATCATATTTACAGATTCACACAAATTTAGACCTAAAAGGCAATTACACAGTTTGTTCAAATTAATAATCATACAAACATATGAAAGAGCATGCTCCAGAAATAAATGATATAGATTTTACAGGATTGTACAAGCAAATTATTACCTTTTTAGGAGAGGACCCAAATAGAGAAGGACTCCTTAAAACACCAGAGAGAGCTGCAAAAGCTATGCAATTTTTAACTCAAGGATATAATGAAGACCCAATTGCCATTTTACAATCAGCTTTATTTAAGGAAGATTATAGTGAAATGGTAATTGTAAAAGACATCGAGATATACTCAATGTGTGAACATCATTTACTACCATTTTTCGGAAAAGCACACGTAGCTTACATACCCAATGGATATATCGTAGGCTTATCTAAAATTCCAAGAGTTATTGATACATTTGCCCGCCGTTTACAGGTTCAGGAAAGACTTACTCATGAAATTTTAAATTGTATAGACCAAACTCTTCATCCTCTTGGAGTTGCTGTCGTCATTGAAGCGAGTCATATGTGTATGATGATGCGAGGAGTCGAAAAACAAAATTCAATAACAACCACCTCAGCATTTAGAGGAGAATTTAGCAAGTTCGAAACCAGAACAGAATTTCTCAATTTAATAAGTAAAAAATTACATTAAACCATTAAATAAAGTTAAAAATAGCAATGAAAGCATATTTATTTCCAGGTCAAGCTTCACAATTTCCCGGGATGGGAAAAGATATGTTTGAAACGTCTGAGTTAGCAAGGAAATACTTTAATTGGGCCAATGAAATTTTAGGTTTCCCCATCACACAAATAATGTTTGAGGGTACAGAGGATGAATTGAAAGAAACCAGAATTACCCAACCCGCTGTTTTTTTGCATTCTGTAATAAAAGCAATGATGGCAGGTGAATCTTTTGATCCTGAAGCCGTGGCTGGTCATTCATTAGGTGAATTTTCTGCTCTAGTAGCAGCAAAAGCAATCACTTTTGAAGACGGATTAAAATTGGTCCAAAAGCGAGCTGAAGCCATGCAAAGCGCTTGCGAAAAAGAACCATCAACCATGGCAGCTATTCTAGGTTTGGAAGACTCTGTAGTGGAAGAAATATGTAACAATATACCTGAAGTAGTTGTACCTGCAAACTATAATTGCCCAGGACAATTAGTCATATCGGGTACCTTTTCAGGGGTTGAGGAAGCGATAAAGAAACTTTCAGATGCTGGAGCTCGCTCCGCGTTGATGTTAAAAGTCGGTGGTGCCTTTCATTCTCCATTAATGAAACCAGCCGAGGATGACCTTAGTTTGGCCATTCAAACAGTGTCAATGAAATCACCAGTTTGCCCTATTTATCAAAATGTTGACGCTAAACCCTATACAGATACTAAGGACATTCGAGCAAACCTAATTAGGCAATTAACTTCGCCAGTTTATTGGACTCAAACTATGCACAACATGCTGGCCGATGGTTTCAACCATTTTTATGAAGTCGGAGGAACTGGTAAAGTTCTTAGAGGATTTTTGGCCAGAATTGATAGGCACGTAACCACAGAAACCCTTCTTTAGTAATGAGTAAAAAAAGATCTTTCGCAAAGAAATTAAAGAAAGGTGTATTGTTATTGGCTGATCCATTCATGTGGGATCCTGGGTTCAAACGAACAGCAGTTTTGTTGTGTGATTATGGTAAAGATGGTGCAGTAGGATTTATTTTAAACAAACCCCTTCAGATACCTGTGCATACTTTATTAAATGATTTCCCAGACTTTGAAGGTGAAGCTAATTATGGCGGTCCTGTTGCCAATGACACACTGCACTATGTCCACAATATTGGCCACATACTTGATGAAAGCATGGAAATTGGTAATGGGATTTACTGGGGCGGAAACTTTAACCAATTAAAAGCACTTATTAAACAAGGAGTTGTAGAACAACATAATATTCAATTTTTTGTAGGATATGCAGGTTGGACTACTGGACAACTAGAAGAAGAAATAGAGGTTAAGTCATG
>CAYUZA010000131.1:0-7479 GCA_964449535.1 uncultured Saprospiraceae bacterium | reverse complement strand
CTTAAAGTTGAACAAGAAGCGGAAAAAAGAGCTGTCCAATTAGAAAATGAGGCCAAAGAAAAAGCTGACCGACTAAGGAGAGGAGAAGACTTGCCAGGCGGTTAAAAAAAAACAGAACTGTTTGAATTGGTTTGTTTTAACTTAGCGGATAAATACTCTCGAATTGCATAATAATCAAATACCCGGGGGTATAACCTGTGGAAAATGGTTCTTCAATTAAGTGATGGAGTTTTTTTGCCATTGTTACACCGAAAACATCAATCTTTGGTGTAATAATCATGGTAAGTCGCCTGAGGGTGTAGGACGGTAAGGATGCAATATCTATCGTATTTTTGACGTTTAATTTCGAGTTATGAAGAATGGTTTGTTTTTACTTTTATCGATAATTATTTTAAATGGAGAGCTGGCGACTGGACAACAGGCCCAAAAAGGATGGGAATTAGGCGCTTGGGCTGGACTATCGCATTATTTCGGAGATTTGAATACTTCCTTTGATCTTTCAAAGCCTGGATTGGCAGCCGGATTGGCAGGAAGGTATAATTTTAATCCTAGACTTAGTGTAGCTTTTTATGGTAGTTATGGCAGTATCCGTGGCAACGATGCTTGGTCAGAAAATGACTTTGAGCGCATTCGAAACCTCAATTTTTCTTCAAATTTATTCGAGTTATCTTCTCAGTTTGAATTCAATTTTTTAAGGTATGTTCATGGAGACAAGGATTATCCTTTTAGCCCATATCTATTTGGAGGGCTAAGTATTTTTTCTTTTAGTCCTACTACAGAACTCGAAGGTCAGCGTTATAAATTGCGAGATTATGGCACTGAAGGTCAGTTTTTCGGTGATGAGTATAGTTTGATCCAACCAGCTATGGTGTATGGCATGGGCGTTAAGTTTGATATTAATACGGAGTGGTCTGTAAATGTAGAAATAAGTGCCAGGCGGTTATTTACCGATTATCTGGATGATGTAAGCAAATCATATCCCGACAAGGATGAATTACTCTCGCTCAGAGGTCCCCTTGCCGTTTCGCTTTCAGATCGCTCTAACCCTCAAGATCGTGAAATCTATAATATAGGCCAGGCTGGTCGACAGCGTGGGGATAGTCGCAACACCGATACTTTTTCCTTTTTGCGAATTGGGGTGATGCGTTACTTTGGCTATCTTCCTTGTCCGGAAATATTAAAAAGCTACTGGTAGTTTTTACAATAGGTAGTTCATCAATTAAATTATCGGCCTTTTCTTTGCAAGCATGTTTTCATTTTGTTTCCCTATTCAATGATAGGTAAACTCATTGAAATTCAAATAAATAATCCGAACTTTGTAGCGGCAGGTCTTGTAAACTATTCCGATAAGGTTCTGATCATGAAACGACTTCTATTTATTGCATTTTTCCTTACTCAATTATTAAGCTCAACTTGGTCTCAGATCAAAGAAGAAGCTAATGCTATGTCCCAGGGAGTGGCCAATAGCTTTTCATTGGTGTTACCCGATGTTCAGAAAAAATTAGCTGACGAGTTATGGAAAGATTACATAAAAAAATATGGAGGCAAGTACAAGTTTGACCGCAAGCAGAACGAACATCAATCCCTCGAAGCAGTCATTGGAACTTTAAGTCTCGAAGAAAAACTTAATATTTATGCCAGCATCAAGGAAGTTGGAAGTGATCTTGTATTTACCCTTTGGATTCAATCGGGTAATGAATATATTTCCTCTCGTGATAATGCTGACAAATATGAAGCTATTGAGCTGCAAATGCAGCATTTTGCTCGTGAAGTAGCACGTGAAAAATTGCGATTGCAATTGCGTGACGAAGAAAAGCAGTTAAGCAAAATAGAACAAGAGCTCCAGCGTTTGGTACGCAAAAAAGAAAGTTTGGAATTGGAAATTGAGAAAGCAAGAAAGAGAATTGAAGAAGCAGAAAGGGATATCCAAACCAACATAGAGGATCAGGGTAAAACAGAGGTGTCCATCAAATCCCAACAGGAAATTGTGCGGGAGCTCAAGCAGAAATTGCAGGATATGTAAGCAAGCGACTAAAAGTGCTTTAGATTTTTTTCCACAAAATCTGAAACCTTTCTAAGCCTCACATTCCAATCGAATGGCACATATTTTATATATGCTTATATTTCATATGTATTTCGATTCGTTAAGGCACAATGGTGTTTTACAGTGGCTTGGTATTCTTTTATTTTGTATAATTAAAAAATAAATATATTCATTTTTGCAACGATTGGTGGATTATTCGTTGTTTATTCTTGAGTTATTAACTATGAATCCACAAAATCTATTAAGTTACTAACAAGTAGGCTTGGTAAAGCATTGCAATTGGAATGACCTATTCTGGCTAAATGGTTGTACATTTGAATTCAAGAATCCTGCAATAGATCCAGCCAATAAAAATCGATTACTAAAGATGTCAGAAGCGAAGAAACCAGTGAGCAAGTCAGGGAGCGTATTGAAAACCATTAGAAATGATGCAGATAACAATGTTTTGATGTATGGTAGGGTTCAACCGCAGGCAGTTGCGCTCGAAGAAGCTGTATTAGGCGCGCTGATGTTGGAGAAAGACGCAATAGCAAAAGTTTTAGACATTTTGAAGCCGGCTTCTTTCTATGTGGAAAGTCACCAGAAGATTTATGGCGCTATGCGCAATTTATTTGAACGTTCTGCGCCCATTGATCTACTTACAGTGCATGAGGAGCTGCGTAAAGCTGGAGAAATTGAAAGTGTAGGAGGGCCAGGTTATTTAGTGGAGCTTACCCACAGAGTGGGCTCGGCAGCCAATCTGGAATACCATGCCAAAATAATTACACAGAAATATATTCAGCGGGAGTTGATCCGGGTGTCTTCCATGATCATCAACAATGCCTTTGAGGACACTATGGATATCTTTGATATGCTCGATGAAGCTGAAAGAGGTCTTTTTGATATCACCCAACAAAATCTCAATAGATCCTACCAGGCTATTGGCTCACTGGCTGCCAGTGTTCAAAAACAATTGGAGCTTCTCTCTCAAAAAGAAGGTGGACTAACCGGAGTACCAACGGGTTTTATAAACTTAGATCGGGTAACCAGTGGTTGGCAACCCTCGGACTTAATTATTGTTGCCGCAAGACCAGGTATGGGTAAGACAGCTTTTACCCTTTCTATGGCCAGAAATGCAGCGGTTGATTTCAATAAACCCGTGGCTTTATTTTCATTGGAAATGTCCAGCCTACAATTGGTACAAAGGCTTATTTCAGCCGAGGCAGAGATTGAAGGTAGCAAAATGCGCAACGCCAAATTGGAGCCACACGAATGGGTTCAACTTCAGCAAGCCATTGAAAAATTATCAGAGGTAAAAATATTTATCGATGATACAGCTGCTATTAATATTTTCGAGCTACGCGCAAAATGTCGTCGCATGAAACAGCAGCATGACATCCAACTTATTGTCATAGACTACCTTCAGCTTATGACCGCAGGAGGAGATAGTAAGAAGTCGGGTACACGAGAGCAAGAGATTAGTATGATTTCGCGCTCCTTAAAAAGCTTAGCCAAGGAATTAAATGTTCCGGTTGTTGCCCTTTCTCAGCTCAGTCGAGCAGTCGAAACGCGCAATAATTCTCGCCGACCCCAATTGTCCGATTTACGCGAATCTGGTGCTATTGAGCAGGATGCCGATATTGTTACTTTTATCTATCGCCCTGAATATTATGGTATTACTGAGGAAGAAGGGATTTCCAATAAGGGTGTAGCTGAACTCATCATTGCCAAGCACCGTAATGGTGCCCTTGAGGATGTTCGTCTACGATTTATTGAAAAATACGCTAAGTTTGTCAATATGGACGATGATGGTTTTTCATTTTTACAGCCCACTAATGATTCTTCTCCTATAGATCCCCTGGGTATCATTAAGCGCCAGTCCAGAATGAATGAAGACGATATAATTGATTTTTAGGAAATTTATTCAATAGCTATGGCTCCAAAACGCCCTTCAAAGCGTTCTTTTAAAGAAAAAAAAGATAATTTCAAGTCTGGCAAAAAGGGTTTTTTCATTGCTAAGCCCACTGCCGAACCCGAATGGCCTATGCGCCTCAATAAATTCATCGCGCACTGCGGTATATGCAGTCGCAGAGAGGCTGTAGAGTTAATAAAAGCAGGTTATGTAACGGTCAATGGAATTGTAGTTTCCGAGCCCGGTGTACCTGTTGAAAAAGTTGATACAGTACATTTCAAAGGAAAATTGGTCAGACCCGAAACGAAAAAAGTTTATTTATTACTAAACAAACCCAAAGATTACATAACCACACTAGATGATGAAAAAGGCAGGAAAACGGTTATGGAGCTCATCGACCCTCAAATTAAAGAGCGAATCTATCCAGTAGGGCGACTTGATCGAAATACCACTGGACTGCTTATATTAACAAATGATGGAGATCTGGCCAACAAACTTTCACATCCCTCTAGTGAGGTACTCAAGGTATATAAAGTAACCCTGGACCGAGAGGTACCAGAATCCGATCTCCAAAAAATCCGAAAAGGCCTTATCCTTGAGGACGGCGCTGTCAAAGTCGATGCTGTAAATTACATGATCAATGAACCCACCAATGTCGTTTCACTCGCTATCCATAGTGGAAGAAATCGTATTGTGCGGCGAATATTTGAACACTTGAAATACGAAGTAGTATACTTGGACAGGACGCATTATGCCGGGCTAACCAAAAAAGATTTGCCTCGTGGAAGATTTAGACAGCTCACCGATAGAGAAGTGATTATGCTTAGACACTTTAAAAACTAACCGTGTTTTTTATAGGATAGCTTCTATAATTTTATCTTCTGTAATACCCTCAGCCTCTGCTTTAAAGTTGCGTACTATTCGGTGTCTCAATACATATTTGGCAATTGCCTTTACGTCCTCAATATCCGGAGAGTATTTTCCATGTATTGCTGCATGGCACTTGGCGCCCATCACCAGATACTGCGATGCTCTGGGACCAGCACCCCAAGCTATATAATCATTTACCAAAGCATTCGCTCTTTCTGTGTTCGGTCTAGTCTTGGCTACTAAACCTACTGCATAAGAAAGCACGTTATCGGCAATTGGTATTTTGCGAATCAACTGCTGGAATTCCATGATTTGCTTAGCATTTAGTACATGCGTCAGTGTCGGTTTATGGTCAGAAGTCGTCTCTTTTACTACCTTTATTTCTTCTTCAAACGAAGGGTATTCCAGTGGAATATTAAACATAAATCGGTCTAACTGAGCCTCTGGTAGGGGATAGGTACCTTCTTGTTCAATTGGATTTTGGGTAGCCAATACGAAAAATGGCTTAGGAAGTTCGTGTCGCTCTCCACTAACTGTCACTACCTTTTCTTGCATGGACTCTAATAGTGCAGCTTGCGTTTTAGGCGGCGTTCTGTTGATTTCATCTGCCAATACGATATTGGCAAAAATAGGACCGCGAGAGAATTTAAATTTTCTATCATCACCTAAAATTTCAGAACCCGTAATGTCACTCGGCATGAGGTCGGGTGTGAATTGTATCCTTTTAAAATCCAAATCTAAGACTTCTGCTATAGTTGATACTAATAGGGTTTTGGCTAACCCCGGCACTCCAACTAATAAGCTATGGCCATTACTGAAAAGAGAAATAATTACGGCAGTTACAACCTCGTCCTGTCCTACAATAACTTTTGAAATCTCTTCTTTCAAGACTTTAAAAGAACTAGACAGATGATCTACTGCCTCAACGTCAGATGAAAAATTACTCATGTAGTCAATTGTGTTTCTAGGGTCAAAATTAAAAAACCTTAATGGTAACGTACATTCTTTACTTATGTTTTATCAAAAGTGGTGGAGTTCTATTCATTTTATCGAATCATACGGAGCAGCGTACCTGTTAGCCACTGATTTTCAAGTCGCAATAACTGTTCTAGTGTGGTGTCCGCTTTTTTGGAAAACATTTTAATATCCTCCACCACTCTTCTGAATTCTTGCGAATCAGCACAATCCGGTTTGACTTCATGACACTCCTCTGCAAGCGCAAGTAAAGGCTCTAATTCCTTCTTCTTTCGTTGCTTAATAATCTGCTTGAGAATTACTGAAAAATCTTTCTCAGCCTGAAAATAATCTTTACGCTCACCACTCGCTTTTGGGGCTTTATAAATCAGCCCCCACTCCAACAACGCATTTACATTCATGTTCACATTACCTCTGGATAGCTCCAACTCAGACATTATCTCATCTGAGCATAAGGGTCTAGAAGATATGAGTAATATGGCGTGTATTTGGGCCATTGTTCTACAGATTCCCCAGTTTACACCCATCTGTCCCCAAGTGGCTATAAATTTTTTTTTCGCATCACAACAATTCATTATCCCTACATTTACATTTGCTACTTATGGTCTCAAAAATGGAATCTTCACAACATTAGCTTCCAAAAGTTTTTTTCCTACCTCAATCCATACCGAGGTACCTGGTGCCATCGTTTCTCTGGGGACATATCCCATTCCTATTGGTTTATCCAATGATGGAGACATGGTTCCACTAGTTACAATTCCTATTGGGGAGCCATCTTCATGGCATATGTTGTATCCATGACGTGGCACTCGTTTATCTTTCATCTCTAGTCCAACTAACCCTCTAGTGAGGCCATTTTCTTTTTGGCGTACAAAAATATCAGAACTGTTAAAAGTACCTTTGTTTAATTTGGTTATCCAACCCAATCCAGCTTCAAGGGGTGAAGTTTCATCATCTATGTCATTTCCATACAAGCAATAGCCCATTTCAAGTCGAAGGGTGTCTCTGCAACCCAATCCCGCAGGTTTTATTCCATAGCTTGCCCCGGCCTCCATCACTTTGTCCCATAATCTTGGGAGTTCGTCTGCAGGCACGTACAATTCAAAACCCCCTGATCCGGTGTATCCTGTTGCAGAAATTAACACATTATCAATACCTGCCATCTTTCCCTTCGTGAATGTGTAATATTTCATAGCTGATAGGTCAATGTCGCAAAGTGTTTGAAGGGCCTTTGCAGCGAGTGGTCCTTGTACAGCAATCAAACCAGTTTCATCGGATATATTTATCAACCTTACATCATAGGTATTGTTTTCAACCAACCAGTTCCAGTCTTTTTCAATGTTGGATGCATTGACTACCAGCATATACGCTTGCTCTCCCTCCGCGCATTGATCTTCTGCCAATCTGTACACCAGCAAATCATCAACTATACCCCCACTGCTATTTGGAAAACAGCTGTATTGCACATCGCCAATCTGTAGTTTGGAAACATCATTACTAGTTACTTTTTGCAAAAAATCCAAAGCTTGTCTTCCTCTTACTATAAATTCTCCCATGTGCGATACATCAAAAACCCCAACTTTTTGTCTAACCAGCAAGTGTTCTTCAATAATTCCAGTATATACTATGGGCATATTGTAGCCTGCAAATTCAGCCATTTTGGCACCTAATGCAATATGTTTGTCTGTTAGTGGGGTTG
>CAYUZA010000130.1:0-7556 GCA_964449535.1 uncultured Saprospiraceae bacterium | reverse complement strand
AGCCGATATTGACGTGCTTGGGATTGATTACGCTGTAATTGATGAAGCACATCGTTGTAAAAACGTATTTGCCTCAGTAAAAAGCGATGATGAAGGAAACAAGCGCTACAACATACAATCGGCCACATCAGAAATAGGACAAAAGGCGTTTTTGATCCTCAGCTTTATTCAGCGTAAATATGGTCGCAATACAATGCTGCTTACTGCAACTCCTTTTTCTAATTCACCACTGGAGATTTACTCCATGCTGTCTCTCGTGGCTTATGATTCATTGAGAGATAATGGTATTTTAAACCTAGATACCTTCTTTGATTTATTTGTGTTGCCAACCGTAGAATGGGCTGCTAATTACAAAGAGGAAATTGTAGAAAAGGAAGTCATAAAAAGTTTTACCAACCGAAGGATTTTACAAAAGCTCATCTACAACCATATCCTTTATAAAACAGGTGAAGAAGCTGGTGTCGTTAGACCAAAGAAAATCAACTTGCCCTTGTTGTATAGCTTTGAAAATGCCAAGGAAAGATTGTCCCAGGATAAGCAAGTGCTTACCTACATTAACATGACACCAAAGCAGCGTGAAAATCAAAATGGCATTGTGGCCATGGCGAAAAGTTCTACGCAAGGAAAATTGGATATGGGCAACTTATTTCGGGCATTGGCTTACAGCTTGGATAATGCGCTGTCTCCATTCTTGTTAAACGGAACTCCTGAAGACTACAAGGATTTTGTAGATCAAAGCCCAAAGATTTCCTATGTCATGAATTGCATCAGATCTGTGAAAGCTTGGCATGAGCAACACCAGGAAACCGCTAGTGGACAGGTGATTTATATGAACCGTGGCAAACTATTTTTTCCGCTTATTAAAGAATACCTGGAGAAAGAAGTAGGCTACAAGCGTGGGGTCATGTATGATAAAGTTAAGGTTGATGAAGTAGAAATTATCTCCTCGGAAATCAACGATACGCGAAAGGAAACTATCAAAGAAGCTTTCCTGGATGGTATTGTGAAAATCATCATTGGAACCGCCACAATTCGTGAAGGAATTGATTTACAAAAACGCGGTACAGTTATTTACAACTGTTACCCTGAATGGAATCCAACAGACATTCGTCAGCTTGAAGGTCGTATTTGGAGACAGGGAAATCAGTTTCAGTATGTTCGAATTGTTATGCCGCTGGTTCAGGATTCTATGGATGTATTTGTATTTCAAAAGCTGGAGGAAAAGACCTCACGTATCAATGATATTTGGTTCAGAGGTGATAGAGGAAACGTACTGGACTTAGAAAGCATGGATCCAGAGGAAATTAAGCTCGCACTCATTACCGATGTTGACCGTTTGGTGCGCATGTTCTTTGACCAGGCGAAAGAGCAGCTGAATCGCGATTATAAGAAAATCGGACTAGCCATTGAAATGCTCAAAGAAGTACAAAGTGATATTAGAGACTACAAAATTTACCGTGAAAAATCCATTGAAGCCATACGCTATTTTTATACTTCGCTATTAGCGTCTAGCTATTTAGTAGAAACACCAAAAGTTGCCGAAGATGGTGAAGTAATTAACAAGCAATCTAAGAAAGCAAAAGAACTCAAAGAAGATATTGAGGCGGTGCTGAATTCAACGGATCAACAAGACAAAGAAATTCTAGCCATTGGACGGAAAATTGAAAGTTCTTACCAGGTGCTCGGAATTTACTTTTCTAACCGCTACTACCTCAATTATTTCAAAGAGTATGTGAGCAAGGTGCGAAAAACGGAACGTACACTCTTGAAGCCGAGAGGCTATTCACTTAGCAGTGATTTAAGTCCTGTAATGGCACAATATGAAGCCGAAAAACAAGCTATTTTAAACCAAGCACAAAGTTATAACGGCGATGAAAATTCGCCAAAATGGGCGGAGCTTAGATTAGAAATACAAGCCAAGAAATCAGCTTTGCAAGTTGAAGGTAGAAGCGCTCAAGATAGAGCTTCAGAATTTCAGCGCTTGAATTACTTATTGGAATACCGAACCAACCTAGCACCAGCTGCAACAACACAAACATTCAATACAAGTGAGTTAGAGCTTGAAGCTTTAGCCCTTGAAATAGAACTCGAACTTATAAATTTTTAAACCATGCTAAATACGAACAACTACTTTTCAAAAGCCGCCAGCATTAACTGGGATAATTTACCTGAAGCCCTTGCCAAAGGAAATAAACTCGTTGAAGGTGCATCACAAAATAATTGGACAGCATACAACTCAAACGAAAATATCAAACGCGTTGTCGATGCATATTTCCAGAAACTAAACGAGTACCTGGATAAAAATCCCAGCTCAGTTGTTGCTACTTCAAAATCATTGCCAACCAAAACAGTAAAAACAGCAACCAACGCTGCTATTGCAAAGCCAACGCCTGCAACGCGTAAAATGCCACCTAAAAAAGCAGAGGTTGAAAAAGAGGAATACGACAGCGAAGATGTTGAACTGATTGATACCGATGTTCAATTTATCAAGCGCTATGCATCCATGCATGGAAAAGTAAAAAGTCAGGCGCAAATATTAACCCTGTTACACAGTCTTCAAAAAGCAATTATAGAACGCAGAATAGGAAAGGACTCCCCTTACGCCAAGGAAATTGACATGATGCAAAAACAACTGATTTCTTGTTATGAGAAAATGGGCGACATGGCAGAAATCAAGATTGATAGCAAAAATTTAAAGCGTTACTTAGAAATTGCTCATAGCCAGGAAGGCATGTTTTCTGTTGCCTTATTAAAATCCTACATCGCACTCAATGGTAAACGTGACGTAAAAGACAGGTCTCAAAGATTATTTAATCGCATCAAAAAAGCAGTTGAGCAAGGAAAAATTATCAAATCGGACAAGTATGCCGATAAGTTGAATGAAGCCTACCAAACGCTTAAAAACTACATTGACGGGGATTCTGCGATGTTGAATATCAACAAGGCTCAACTTAACGGATTGATGGGCATTCTGGGAGAAAACTTGTTCAATCAAAAAAAAAGCCTCAGCGGTTACGATGATGACAATGGAATGATTGTGAGTTCAGGTGAACTACTTGCAATGGACTTCCAAACAATTGGTTTACAAGGCAGGTACAAGGAGCTCATTGGTGATCCGAGTGTGGGATTTACAGCCATGGTTTATGGATTGCCTAAGAGTGGAAAATCAACCATGTGTTTAGACTTCGCAAACTACCTGGCTGCAAACCATGGTAAAGTTTTGTATTGTGCCATTGAGGAAGGATTTGGTTACACCTTGAAAGAAAAGATTGAACGCCTAAAGGCACATCACTCAAACCTATATATCACTGATCGCGTGCCAGAAAACCTGAATGATTTTCATTTTGTTTTTATTGATAGCGTTTCCAAGGCAGGAATGGATGTGAACGACATTGATGCCTTAAGAAAAATGCACCCTGATGTATCCTTTATTTTCATTTACCACACCACCAAAGAAGGAAAATTCAAAGGCGTGAATGAACACGCCCATGAAGTTGATGTGATTGTGCAGGTTGAAAAGGGGAAAGCAACTTCCATGGGCAGGTTTAATGCAGGTGGAAGTATGGAGTTTTAATTACTTAATGTACTTGGTAAGTTCAGCTTTGAGCTTGTCATATTCTTCCTGGGTAATTAAACCGAGGTCAAGTTTATCCTTGGCCTTTTTTAATTGCGCCAACGCATCATCACTCGATAATCCAAATCCCTTAACTTCACCTGTTGATAAGGCGTTTTCAAATTGGATTGTATAATTGGATAATCCTGTTATTCCTTTAGTTCTGAATGATACGGAATAACCTGAACGTTTATTGCCAACGACAAAGATTCGTTTAATTTCCGTTTCAGTGCCGCTAGATGAGGCAAGCAAATTAGTTATGGGTAATAGAATACCATCACCTTCAGTAATAAAAGCAAAGGTTTTATTGGAAGATGGCACTCCAATTTTAACTCGGTCACCTACTTTGTAAACTGCACCATCACTTCCAAGATAAGAAGTGTATTCTCCACGCTCTGCTGTGGCTAGATCGACATACTTGATTTCTTGACCAAAAACTGCCGTTGCAGTTATTGAGAAAAGAAAAGCTACCATTAAATTAAATTTCATTTTCGTTGTTTTTAAGATTTGGACAAATTAACACAATGATTTTGCCAAATAAGGTCAATCACTTGGCTACTTCAATTGAATTGACTTTATTTGACAAACTATTTTTAGTATGTTCAATCAAAATAGAATTTACAGGCTCTTTCAGCTGATCAATTACCTGAAAGCACGACCTGCAAAATCAGTTCGAAGCATCGAATCATTTTTGGATACGTCCGAAAGAACGGTGTATCGCTACCTAGATTTATTAAAAAATTTGGGCTTCACCATTGAGAGAGACAGTAACAATAAAATTTTCATTGCCTCATCGGCTGATACTGACCTCATTCCGTTTACGCCACAGGAAGCCGAGTACTTAAAGATGTTACTCCTGTCGGCAGGAAAAGAAAATCAATTAGCGCAGAGTGTACTTCAAAAGGTGCAGCAATCCAGCGAAATTGAAATAGGTGCTAAAAGCTTATTCAAAGCACATCTTGCCAAAATTGTGGAGCAGATTTCAGTAGCAATCATAGAGGGGAAACAACTTTTGATCAAAGGATATAGTTCTGCAAACAGTCAAAGCGTTACGGATCGCTTGGTAGAACCAACATGCTTTACCGATAATTACGATTCGGTTTCTGCATTTGAAATTAAAACAAGACTGAATAAATATTTCAATATTGAACGTATGACTGGGGTAGAAGTACAGGATACTCCAATGAAGCATGAAGCCCAACATGAATTTTATAAGCCTGACATCTTCGGATTCCAGGGCAAGAGCATGAACAAGGAAATAGAATTGCAAATGACCATGAGAGCTTACCTGGTGCTAAATACAAATTCCGGTCAAACTGAGCCATTGATTCCGGTCGAAAGTGAGCCACTAGGTCTAACAATAATCCGTTAAAATTCCGGAGCAAAGTGAGCCACTTATTTTAGACGTTTTGGCATTGCAAAAATGATTAAAAAAATGGTTTCAATATATCTTATTACAAATTTTCTGATACCTATAATTTCTTTTTTCTCAATGACTCTCCTTTGAGGTCTATTTTCACCGCTTGGTAGATAATTCTATCCAGGATAGCATCTGCTATTGTATCATCATTAATATACTCATGCCAGGCAGATACGGGGAGTTGTGAAGTTATTATTGTACTGTACCTATTGTGTCTGTCTTCAATGATTTGTAGCAAGGCTAGTCTGGCTGAAACATCTAGAGGATATAAGCCCCAATCATCTAGTATTAGCAGATTCTTGTTTTCAATTCTTTTAAGCTCCTTTCTAAATGAGCCATCGATTTTATCATGTTTTATTTTGGATAATAGTTTTGGCAATGAGAAGTAGGCAACTTTTTTCCCATATATACAAGCTTGGTGACCTAAGGCACAAGCAAGAAAGCTTTTACCACATCCGGTAGCACCGGTGATTATTATGTTTTCTCCTCGGTCTATATAGGCTCCATCGATCAGAGCGGACAGGGTTTCTTTACTAAGGTTTCGATCTGTGTTGCAGATCACATCGTGTATGGAGGCACTATACCGAAAGCGGGCATTATGTACATATGATTTGGTACGCCGATTGTTACGGTACAGATCCTCTGCCTCTATGAGTTGTGCTAGAAGTATATCTGATGAGGGCCGTTGTGAAGATGCCATAGACAGAACTGCATCAAAGCGATCTGCCATTCCAGTAAGGCGCAATGAGCGCATCAACTGTAAGGTTTGTTGTTCATTCATAAGTATATCGAATTTTATTGTTTACTGTGTTATTGATAATTTGATGCTCCGCGGATATTCTCGTGCTGTATAGCAGATGGTGGTAAGTTGTCTTCATCTAGATTAAATTTTTGGTAGGTGGTTACTATATATTCTAACTTTCTATAAGAGACAAATTCATACTGAACGCATATTTGAGCTGCTTTTTCTAATTGTACGCGGCCATGTTTTTTAGCGAGCTGAAATACCCCCTGGCAGAGCTTGAATCCTTGTTCGGGATGTTTACTTTGATAAAATATTTTCTGAATAAGACTTTGTGTATTAGGGCCTATTTGCTGAGATTTTTCTAAGAAAAAAGATTCACTCCAGCATGCATAATATCTATGTCTTGGATGTAAGTGTTGTTCGCATGTGCTATACCCATATGATTGTTTCTTACGCTGATGTGTTGCGATGCGATCCATTTTATAAAAGATTTCTACCGTGTTAGCATCATATGCTATCTGTACTTCTTTGCTTACATATTGATATGGAACCGAATAATGATGCTTGTCCTGTGACAGATGCACATGGCAGTTTGGGTGTACTTTGGATCTCTGAAACTGTTTTATTTGAAAAGGTGTACACGGAAGTGATTTTAACTCCTGCTTCTCAACTGCATTAAACTGATCTAAACGACTTATCGGTTTTTCCTTGAACAATGTTCTATTATGCTTATTGACTAGCTCTAATACAGCAATGTTAAACTCTTCAATTGTATGAAAAACCTTGTCATATAAAGGTGCATACACACGTGTATATAGAATATTTACAGCGTTTTCTACAAGTGCTTTATCCTTGGGTTTACGTGCTCTAGTTGGTATAATAGCCACATCATAGTACTCGGCAAAATGAGCCATAGAGGGGTTTATTTCCGGATCATATTTGCTGGACCGAGAAACAGCAGGCTTAAGATTGTCCGGTACAATCGCACTGGGAACGCCGCCAAAATATTCCAAGGCTGCCACAAGGCAGCCCAGAAAGTCCGACGTTTGCTGCGACGCACTACCACAAGCATAAGTGAGTTGACTGCAGGGCAGTATAGCTACAAAAAACTCAATAGATGTCTGTAATCCCGTTTCAGGGTCAGTAAGTTTTGGCTTTTTTCCTGCATAATCTACCATCATTTTGTCCCCAGCTTTGTGTTCTAAGATCGAGGTGATCTTCTGTGTGCGCTCAAATCGCTTAAAATGTTCACAAAACTGCGAGTATTGTACTCCTTGAGGGTAGTCAGATTTATACTCCTCCCATAGCTTTAGTCGTGTTACCCCTTTACGACTTAGCTTGTTGAGCATATCAGGAAAAAGACCATAAAGCTCATCATGTGTCGGCTCATGCTCGGCAGGAGGAGCTATAACTGAATAAAGCTCCTTGTCGGATAGCTTTAGTAATCCATTGTATCCTAGTGGATGTGATTGGAATATAGTAGCATACTTGTCAACTGTATTTCGGCTTATTTGACATAACTCACTAATTGATCTTTTCGACGTCCCCTGTGAAAGTAATTTAAGAATCTTCTTTGCTTTACTCATGACTATAATTTGATTTGCCATTTTTGAGCTTAATTACTCAAAAATTTATAACCAAATCATCTAATTTTAGGTGGCTCACTTTGCTCCGGAATTTAGACCCTTTCAGATGGCTCACTTTGCTCCGGAATTTTTACCTGACAAGTGGCTCACTTTGCTCCGGAATGGGTGGCTCACTTTACTCCGGAATACTCA